>DASSLB010000047.1:0-7498 GCA_035689945.1 Gaiellaceae bacterium
TATGAGCCGATCGAGCTCGCTCAGAGCGTCGGTCGCGTTGGCCCGGATGCTGTCCTCGAGCGTTTGCCACTCGCTCTCCCACGCATGACGGTCGAGACCAGGTTCGTGCATGGTCGAATCCTGCGCGCCACGCCCGGAATCGAAACGCGGGCTGTCGCCGCCGCCAACGGCGGGAAGTTCGCCCGCGCATCGTCGGCTTTGCCGGCGATGCTTGCAGGCTTAGGATCGGTCGCGTGCGGATGCTTGTCGTCGGGTCGGGGGGTCGCGAGCACGCACTCGCTTGGTCGCTCTCGCATAGCGCGAGCCTCGACGAGTTGCACGCGGCCCCGGGGAATCCCGGTATCGCCGCGCTCGCGCATTGCCACCCCGTGCGGGCCGACGACCACTCCGCGCTCGTCTCCCTTGCCCGCGAGCTGCGGATCGACCTCGTCGTCGTGGGGCCCGAGGCTCCTCTCGTGGCGGGCCTCGCCGACGAGCTGCGCCACCGCGGCATCGCCGTCTTCGGCCCCAGCGCGGCGGCGGCCCGCATCGAGGGCTCGAAGTCGTTCGCGAAGGACGTGATGGAGGCGGCCGGGGTACCGGCCGCGAGGACGCTGCCGGTCGCCCGAGCGCCGTGCGTCGTCAAGATCGACGGGCTCGCCGCCGGCAAGGGAGTCTGGGTCTGCCGCACGCGGCCCGAGCTCGATGACGCGCTCCGAGCAGTCCAGGCGTTCGGCCAGCCGTTCCACGTCGAGGAACTGCTCGAAGGGCCCGAGCTGTCGGTCTTCGCCGTCTGTGCCGGCGAGACCGCGGTCGCCTTCCCCCCGGCCCGCGACTACAAGCGGATAGGTGATGGAGACGAGGGCCCGAACACCGGCGGGATGGGCTCCTTCTCACCGCTGCCCGACGTTCCCGACGAGGCGGCCGAGGAGATCCTCGAGCTCGTGCACGTCCCGGTGCTCCGCGAGCTCGCACGCCGTGGCAGCCCGTTTCAGGGGCTCCTGTACGCGGGACTGATGCAGACGGACGACGGGCTCCGGGTGATCGAGTTCAACTGCCGCTTCGGCGATCCGGAGACCCAATCGCTCCTGCCGCGGCTCGAGAGCGACCTCGTCCCGCTGCTCGCCGGCGATCTCTCGCGGGCTCCTCAGGTCGCGGATCGAGGGGCGGTCACGGTCGTCATCGCAGGCGGCCCGTATCCCGAGCGCAGCGACCAGGGGACGCCGATCGAGGGAGTCGAGGACGCCGAGGCGGCCGGGGCACTCGTGTTCCACGCGGGGACCGCGCTCCACGACGGCAGGCTCGTCACCAACGGAGGACGCATCCTCAACGTCGTGGGCGTGGGCGCGACCGTGGACGAGGCACGAACCGCAGCCTACGACGCTGTGTCCCGCATAGATTTCGCCGGCATGCAATTCCGGTCGGACATCGCCAATGGCTGACGGGCCCCGGGTCGGGATCCTCGTCGGCTCGGACTCGGACCGCGAGCGGATGCAGGGCGCCACGGCGCTGCTCGACGAGGCCGGCGTCGGCTACGAGTTCGAGGTGCGCTCGGCGCACCGCACGCCGGATGCCGTCGCCGAGTATGCGCGGAGCGCCCGCGACCGCGGGCTCCGTGTGCTCATCTGTGGCGCAGGCCTGGCGGCCGCGCTGCCCGGCGCGGTCGCGGCGCACACCGACCTGCCGGTGATCGGCGTCCCCCTTCGCTCGAGCCTCAGCGTCCTCGACGGCCTCGACGCGCTGCTCGCGATCACGCAGATGCCGCCGGGCGTGCCCGTCGCCACGGTCGGCGTCGACAACGCGAAGAACGCCGCCGCGCTCGCGCTCCGCATCCTGAACGCCTGACCGGCTACCCCACGATGTTGGTTCCGCCGCGCGGAAGCGCGAGGTGGCCGACGCCCTGGGACGCGAGCGCGTGCGCGAGGACGCGATGCGCTGCGTGCGGCGTGTAGCCGCAGTGGCAGGTCGCTCCGCCCTGGGTCATCACGCCCGCGAACTCGACGTCCCGGTGGTAGCGACGGTGGGCGATCCGGGCCAGCTCAGCCCACTGCTGCGCCATCGCGGAGTAGTAGATCTCCGGCAGCGCCTTCGTATGGCGGAGCCCGCCGGCGACGTACCACATCTGCCGCGCGCTCCAGATCGCGCCGACGCCGCCGTCGAGCGAGCCGTAGTCGTAGAGCGTGTGCCCGTGAACGGCGGCGCGGAAGCCGTGGAAGAACTGCTTCGTCTTGTGGAAGCTCCGATCCCAGGCAGGCTCGGCATCGTTCGCGGCCGCCGACTCGACGTGCGCCGCGAGTCCGTACCGGCGGAGCAGGTGGCCGAACTTGTTCGTGGCGCGGGCCCAGCGCACACCTGCGGCGTACGCACTCGGCACGTGCGGGTGGTAGTTGCTGGTGCCACGCGCGAGCGTGATGTGTGCCCGCGAGCCCCGGTGGAGGCACCGGACGTAGCCGCGCGCATAACCGACCATCGCAATCGTGATCTTGTGGTTCGACGCAAAGCGGTTCGAGAAGAGGATCGTCCCATAGCTGTGGTGCTTGTGCGCCGGCTTGCCGAAGTCGAGGATGACGACGCCGGTCTCGTGCCGCCGCGCGGCCAGACAGCCCTGGCGCGCGAGAATCCAAGGCTTCGCCGTCCGCTCGTAGAGCGACGACGTGGTGCCGCGCAGATGATGCGGCTCGCGCGGCTGGCGGTGCGTGGCCGCCCGAGGCCGATTCTGAGCTGCGCGGTACGTCTGCCTGCGATGAGTCTCATGCCGGCCGGCCAGCCAGAAGCCAAGATGCGGCGCGAAGCGCGGGGCGAGGCTGTGGCTGACGCCGGGGTTGACGCCCTGACCCTTGGCGGGATGGCTGAGAGCGAGAGCGGCGCCGGCTCCGGCAAGGGTGGCCCCGAGCGCGACCACCACGGAAAGAACGTACCTCTTCAAAAGCACCTTCCTACAGGTTTCAGGGGGTAAAGCCGCGCCAGAGTAGCGGGGTCTGACGCGAGTCGCCGACCGCGTTTACACACCCCGAACGCCGACGGACCGGCGCAATAGACTGGAGCCGTGATCGCCCGCTACTCGCGCCCGGCCATGGCCAGGATCTGGTCGGACGAGGGGAAGCTGGCCACCTGGCTTGAGGTCGAGCTCGCCGCCACCGCGGCGTGGGCCGAGCTCGGAGTCGTCCCGAGCGACGCGGCCACGCAGATCGCGGAGGCGACCCCGCCTTCCGCAGAGCGCGTGGCCGAGCTGGAGGCCACGCTCCACCACGACACCGCCGCCTTCGTCGACGCCGTTGCGGAGCAGCTGGGCGAGGAAGGCCGCTGGTTCCACTACGGCCTCACGTCCTCCGACGTCGTCGACACGGCGCTGTCAGTGCAGATCCGCGAAGCCGGCGCGCTGATCCTCTCGGGGCTCGACCGCGCCTTCGCAGCGGTCGAGGCGCGCGCGCAAGAGCACCGTGAAACGCTGCAGATCGGCCGCACGCACGGCGTACACGCCGAGCCGACCACGTTCGGATTGAAGCTCGCCGGCTGGGCGTTCGAGCTGGCCCGCGGCAGAGAGCGCGTCGCGCGGGCGCTCGAAGGGATGCGCGTCGGCAAGCTCTCCGGCGCCGTCGGCACGTATGCGGCGACCGACCCGGAGCTCGAGCGGCTCGCCTGCGAGCGGCTCGGCCTCGAACCCGCGCCCACGTCGACGCAGATCCTCCAGCGCGACCGGCACGCCGAGCTCCTGGCGGCTCTCGCCGTCGCGGCCTCGTCGCTCGACTCGTTCGCGCTCGAGATCCGGCACCTCGCGCGCACCGAGGTCGGCGAGGTGCAGGAGCCGTTCGGCAGGGGCCAGAAGGGCTCGTCGGCGATGCCACACAAGCGGAATCCGGTCGTCGCCGAGCGGATCTGCGGTCTCGCGCGCGTCGTCCGTGCGCAAGCGCTGGTCGGGCTCGAGAACGTCGCACTCTGGCACGAGCGCGACATCTCCCACTCGTCGGCCGAGCGCGTCGCCATCCCGGACGCGTTCCTGGCGCTCGATTACATGCTCGACCGCTTCGCCTGGCTCGTGGAGGGCCTCGTCGTACGGCCCGAGCGGATGCGCCGGAACCTCGAGGCGAGCCACTTCCTCTTCTTCAGCCAGCGCGTCCTCAGCGCGCTCGTCGAATCCGGCCTCGGGCGCGACGATGCCTACCGCCTCGTGCAGCGCGCCGCGATGCGCGCCTGGGAGGAGGAGCTCGACTTCCGCGAGCTCTGCCGCACCGACGACGAGATCGGTGCGCGCGTCGACCTCGACTCGACCTTCGACATCGGCGCCTACACGCGCCACGTCGACACCGTGTTCGCCCGTCTCGAAGCCCTCAAGGAGGAACCGCTACATGCCTGAGACTCACATCGCGTCCGGAAAGGTGCGCGAGATCTACGAGATCGACGACGAGCGCCTGCTGCTCGTCGCGTCCGACCGCATCTCCACCTTCGACGTCGTCCTGCCGACCGAGATCCCCGACAAGGGGCGCGTCCTGACCGGCCTCTCGGGCTACTGGTTCACGCTCCTCGCACCGATCGTGCCGAACCACATGCTCGCCATCCGCAACGACGGACGCTCGATGGAGTGCCGCCGGCTCGAGATGCTCCCGATCGAGTGCGTCGTCCGCGGCTACCTCGCCGGGTCGGGCTGGAAGGACTACCGCGCGAGCGGCGAGGTCTGTGGACACCGGCTGCCCGAGGGCCTGCGCGAGTCCGACAAGCTGCCACAGGCCATCTTCACGCCGGCGACGAAGGCCCAGGAGGGACACGACGAGAACATCACGCGCGAGCAGGCGGCTGAGCTCGTCGGCGAGGAACGGCTGCGCGAGGTCGAGGAGGTCTCGCTGCGGCTCTACAAGACGGCGGCCGACCACGCGCTGCGCGCGGGGCTGATCATCGCGGACACGAAGTTCGAACTCGGACTCGACGCCGAGGGCAACCTCGTCCTCGGCGACGAGGCGCTGACTCCCGACTCGTCGCGCTTCTGGCCCGGCGAGGAGTACGAGCCCGGCCGCGCGCAGGACAGCTTCGACAAGCAGTTCGTCCGCGACTACTGCGAGACGACCGGCTGGGACAAGACGGACCCCGGCCCGGAGCTGCCGGACGACGTGGTGCAGGTGACCCGCGCGAAGTACCACGAGGCGTTCGAACGGCTGACGACGATTCCGTTCCCGGCGTACCTCGACGACCCGAACGTGGTGCTCGGATGAGAGCCGCCGTTCGCAGGGCCACCGTGCTCGTCCGACCGAAACCAGGAATCCTCGATCCGCAGGGGGAGGCGGTCTGCTCCGCGCTCGGCCACCTCGGCTTCGAGGTGCAGGACGCTCGGGTGGGGAAGGTGATCGACCTCGAGGTCGAGGCGGAAGACGCCGCGGCGGCCAAGGCCCAGGTCGAGGAGATGTGCGAGCAGCTCCTGACCAACCCGCTGATCGAGTCGTACGAGGTGGAGATCGTTGGCTAGCCCGCAGCCGCGCATCGGCGTCGTCACGTATCCCGGATCGCAGGACGACCGGGATGCGCTCTGGGCTCTCGCAGCACTCGATGCCGAGGCCGTGCCGGTCTGGCACGACGAGCACGAGCTTCCCGACCTCGACGCGATCGTCCTTCCCGGCGGCTTCTCCTACGGCGACTACCTGCGCTGCGGCGCGATCGCGCGCTTCTCGCCGGCGACGGCGGCCGTGCGCGAGTTCGCGTCTGCGGGCGGGCTCGTACTGGGGATCTGCAACGGCTTCCAGATCCTCTGCGAGGCCGGTCTGCTGCCGGGCGCGCTCCTGCGCAACGAGTCGCTCCGCTTCGTCTGCCGGGACGTGCCGCTGACGGTGGAGCGAGACGACCTGCCCTTCACGACGCGCTGCACCGCCGGTCAGCAGCTCGTCCTACCGGTCAAGCACGGCGACGGGCGCTACCTCCCACCCCCCGACCTCGATCCCACGCAGGTGGTGCTCCGCTACGTCGACAACCCGAACGGCTCGGTCGACGAGATCGCCGGTGTCTGCAGCGAGGCCGGGAACGTGATGGGCCTCATGCCGCACCCGGAGCACGCGGTCGACCCGCTGCTCGGCTCCGACGACGGCGCGCTCCTCCTCGCTTCGCTCGTCGACGCCGCCCGCGACCGGGTGCTCGCCGCGATCTAGAGGGTTTTGCGGGAAGCCGCTCGTCGTCGGTGTGCGATGGTCGTTCGCTGACAAGGACGCAGGGAGCTTGAATAGCAGCGCTATTCGAGCGACCGAGGACGCAGCTCAGCGGGCGAGCAGCGTGCACCGGCGGCTCAGACTGTTTCTCGCCAAACCCTCTTAACTAGGGCCCGAGACCAAGCGTCTCCGCGAGCGCGGGACGCTTGGCGAGGGCGGCTTTGAGCCGTCCGATGTCTCGCTCCCTGAGGGTGACGGGCCCGCGCGTGCCGCCGCCCGCACCCGCATAGGAGAAGCGGACGAGACGCTCCCCTTTCGCGGTCTCGAGCAACTGCACCTTCGACGAGAACCGCTTGGTCCCCGCCTGCTGCGGAACGGTCAGCTCCTCCACGAGATCCGCAGGTCCCCACGGTGTCGCCGCCCTCGATGCCATGCCGAGGACGCTAGACGGGACGGCGCGACGAGTCCGTGCCGCCTTCGTGGCGAATCAGCGAACGAGCAGCCCGAACAGGTAGCCCGCTCCGATCGACGCAGCAGGCCCGAGCACCCAGCCCTGCAGGATCGAGAGCAGCGTCGAGAGGTGAACCGTCTCGCGGCCCCGCGCGAAACCGGCGCCCGCCATCGCACCCACCAGCGCCTGGTTCATCGAGGTGAAGAAGCCGAAAGCTACGGCAGCGAGCACGACCCCCGCCTGCACGAGCTGCGCAGCCGTCGCCATCGCGCGATCGACCTCGACGATCTCGAACGCGACGCGCCGGAGCAGCGGCTTACCCCACGTGAGCGCGCCGAGCGCGATGCCAGCTCCGCCGATCGCCCCCGCCGCAAGCGGGCCGAACGTGCCGGTGCCGACGAGGGCGCCGCTCGCGTTCGAGACGTCGTTCGCGCCCATCGCGAAGGCGGCGCATGCGCCCATGGCGACGAGCGCGGCCCCGATCTTCCCGCCCAGCGGAAGCCGGTCGAGGACGAGAGTCAGGAGGAGGCCGAGCACGATCGCTGCCGCCGGCGCAGCCGCCCAGACGCCGATCAGGTGCTCGATCGAGCGCCACCGCACACCGGCCCCGGTCGCGAGCGCGACGCCGACAACCGAGAAGACCAGAATCTGGATTGTCGAGGTCGGCATGCGAACCCGGTTGAAGAACGTCGTGACCGCGAAGGCGACGCCGATCACCGCGACCTGCTGGCTCACCGACAGGCGCGCGTCCGTGAGCCCGGAGCCCACCCGCTTCTCGACCTCGTGGCTCGCGAACGTCGCTCCGAGGAAGGCGAGCGGGGCCATCAGGAGCAGGGCCGGCCAGGCGCCGATTGCCCGCAGCGCGTGCGGCATCCCCATCACCGCGCCCGTGTAGTGGGCGCCGATGCTCCACGCGAAGCCGACCGCGAGCACGATGAGGAGC
>DASSLB010000048.1:0-7878 GCA_035689945.1 Gaiellaceae bacterium
TGGGGGCTGCGGCGGAGTCTGCGCGACGGGCCGCTGAGCAAGAAGCCGCCCGGCGCGCCGCCGAGGACGCCCGGCTGATGCTCGCACCGGCCGCTGATCCGCCGGCGGCGACCGAGGTGGCCGTCAGCGACGAGCGCGAGCAGCCCGTGGATCTCCCGATCTACCGCTGGTTCGGCGACAGCTAACAGCCTTCGCGCGGCTCAGGTCGCTGCCTTGCGGCGCGCGTCGAGCTTCGACTCGAAGGCGCGGCGCAGGAGCTCGCCTGTCATGTCGCCGGTTCGCCGCGGGATCCGCTGCGGCTCTATCCGGGCCACGCTGACGATCTCGCCGCTTCGCTCTCCGTAGCTGCGCGCATAGGCGTCCGCCTCCCGGATCGGAGTTGCCTCGCGCTGCGGCCGTCGACCGAAAAGCGAGAGGAGCCACTTGAGCACGCGCCTAGCGTCGCAGAATCCGGCGGCGACGCCTAGCCCACGGCCAGCTCGACGTCTGCGCCCGGGTGGATCACGGCCCAGACCCGCAGGTACATCTCCATCTCGAGGCGCTGCAGGTCGTCCTCGTGCTCGTCGATGTCGACGCGGTCGGGCGCCGCGACGACGGCATGCCGGCCCACGCTCGTGAGGAACGCGGCGAGCCGGTCGGTGTAGTTGGGATCGCGCACGAAGAGCTGCATCTGCCGCAGCTCCGATCCTGCCTCTGGCCGGCTGGGGAAGGTAGCCCCCGGCCGGGGGATTTGTCGAGCTCAGATCGCGTCGAGAGCACCGAGGACATCGTCGGCGTGCGCGTCGGGTCTTACCTTCTCCATCACCTTCGCCACCGTGCCGTCGGGCGCGATCAGGAACGTCGTCCGTTTGATGCCCATGTACGTCCGGCCCATGTAACGCTTCTCGCCCCAGACGCCGTAGCGTTCCGCGACCTCGTGCTCCGGATCGGCGAGGAGTGTGAACGGCAGTTCGTACTTTCCCTTGAACTTCACGTGACGCTTCACACTGTCGGGCGAGACGCCGAGCACGACGGCGCCGGCGGCCTCGAACTCCGCGTACGCGTCGCGGATCCCGCAGGCCTGCGCCGTGCACCCGGGCGTGTCGTCCTTGGGATAGAAGTAGAGGACCACCGGCTTGCCGCGGAGATCGGAGAGGCTGACCTCATTGTCGGCGTCGCTCGTCAGGGTGAAATCGGGTGCTGGTTCGCCCTCGGTGACCACCTTCGGAGGGTAGTCAGAGCGTCCATGTCTAGGCGCCGGGCGGCACCCTGCGGCTTTCCCACAAGCCACTCAGTACGCCACCCGGATGCGCATTAAGGCGTCGCAAGGGGACGATGACGACGTCTTCATGAAGGCGCGACGAGTCGTGGCGCCGACTCGAGAGTGAGCCTTCCGAGAACTCTGGCGGAAGCCCTTTCGGCGCCCGACGCAGGAAGGGAGGGGCAATGACTGTCGCCCCAACATCAATTCAGCCGAGACGAGAGCATCATCGCTCCCGCGGGGTTCTGTTCGCCGTAGTCGCCTTCGTCCTGGGGGGCCTCGCCGTGGCGCTGCTCTATCAGTCCGACGTGCTTGGTGGGTCGTCGTCGTCCACCTCGGGGACGGAGGGATCGGGCGTGCCGGCGACACAGACCCGTGCTGTGGCCGCGTTCCATAGTGTCGAGCTCGTCGGGGGCAACAACGTCGTGATTCACGTCGGTGCGAAGCAGTCCGTCGTCGTCAAGGCCGACGACGATCTCCTTGGCCACGTGACGACGACGGTGAAGTCCGAAACGCTCGTCATCGGGAACACGCTCGGTGGCCTCACGACGAAGAGTCCCATGAGCGTGGTCGTCAACGTCCCGACGCTCAGCGCATTGACGCTCGCCGGCGGCGGCAACATCGTCCTGAGCGGCTCGGGAACCATCCACGTCACTGCAACCAAGAGCCTCGACGCCTCGGCGCCGGGCTCGGGCACGATCATCTACTCGGGCAACCCACAGGATGTGACGAAGAGCATCACCGGGTCGGGCGCGATCATTGCGAGTCAATGAGCGCCGCGAAGGAATCGCCGGCCGCCCCGGGGGAGGCGGCCGGCGTCGTCGGGAGACGACCGTTGTGCGGGACCCCAGATCAGGTGTCCCCCGAACCTGCGAGGCTTTCTCGCTTTCAAGACCTAAACCCGACCGCGCGCGAAGCGGATACGGGTCGGCTCAGGAGAGATGCAGCAGGCGCAGGTCGGGGAGCTCGCGGTACCGCTCCTCGAGATCGAAGCCGTACCCGACGTAGAGCTCGTCGGGGACGACGAAGCCGACGTAGCGCACGGGGAGGTCGTCCACGAGGCGCCGGTACGGCCGGTCGAGCAGCGTCACCGCCGACACCGAGGCGGGGCCCCGGAGCTCGAGCGTGCGGACGAGGTAGTTGAGCGTCAAGCCGGTGTCGACAACGTCCTCCACGACGAGTACGTCGCGATCCCGAATGTCGAGATCGAGATCCTTGAGCACGCGGATCTGCTGGTGCCCGCCCATCAGTGCGCTGCCATAGCCGGCGAGCTCGACGAAGTCGAGCGCGTGGAAAATCGGTAGCGCACGGGAGAGATCGGCGACGAAGACGAGGCACGCCTTCAGCGACCCCACGAGGACCGGCTCACGGCCGTCGTAGTCGCGCGCGATCTCGGCTCCGAGCTCGCGGACGCGCACTGCGAGCTCGGCCGCGGAGAGGTAGATCTCTCCGATCCGGTCGTCCGCGGGCCGGTGGCCCGCGTCAGCTTGCGAGGTCCAGGCGGAAATGCTGGGCGAGGCGCTCTAGGTCGCGCCGGTAGAAGAGCTTGATCTTGATCTCGGGGTACCGCTCGCGCAGTTTCCTGAGCTTCCGGTTCTTGCGGGTGACGAGCGATTGCTTCATGGCAGTGATCTCGACGTACAGATCCTGATCGGGGAGGTAGAAGTCGGGCGCGAACGCCTCGAGCACGCGCCCGTTCTCGTCCTCCTCGAGCACGAACGTCCGGGGCTCGTATTCCCACCCGACGTCGTAATAGTCGAGCACCTTCGCGCACTCGAGTTCTGCGGGGCTGGCGAACCGCGGCGGCTCGGCGCCGCGATAGGCCTGGAAAACCGGGAGCTCCAGCTCCATCGCCGACCACGGTAGCTGCGCGGTCGGATGCCGAGACAATCGGCACAAGCGGTACCCACGTTTCCGGCACCCCTTGTCGTGATAGACAACCGCCTGCCGTGGCACGTCTTTCGCTGGTCTCCCAGAAGCGCGAGTTCTTCGACCTTTACAACAGGGCGGCCGAGAACAACGTCGCGGTCGCCGGTCGGCTCGTCGAGCTGCTCGAGCGCTTCCCCGCCGGCGCGGACGATCTCGTGCGTGAGGTGAAGGAGCTGGAGCATGAAGGCGACCGGCTCACGCATGAGCTCGTCGACCTCCTCAACCGTACCTTCGTCACGCCTTTCGACCGCGACGACATGTACCGGCTCGCGGGCGCGCTCGACGACATCTGCGACCACGTCGACGAGGCCGCGGGAAGAGTGGCGTCCTACGGCGTCAGCGAGATTCGCGAGCAGGCGCGCGGGCAAGCACAGGTAATCCGGCGGGCGGCGGAGAAGCTCGCCGAGGCGGTCGGTGGCCTCGAGGGGTTCAAGGAGTCGCGCCGCGAGCTGATCGAGCTGCGCGAGCTCGAGGACGAGGGCGACCGTCTCGAGCACGACGCCGTGTCGTCCCTCTTCTCGGGAGGCACCGACCCGCTCACGGTCATCCGCTGGAAGGACATCCACGAAGGGTTGGAGGAGGCAGTCGACGCGTGTGAAAACGCGGCGGACGTCCTCGAGGCGATTCTCGTCAAGAACCGGTAGCCCCTCGTGACGCTCCTGATCGTCGTGATCGCGATCGGTCTCGCGTTCGACTTCACGAACGGGTTCCACGATACGGCGAACTACGTCGCGACCTGGGTGGGGACCCGCGCGATGTCTCCGCGCGCCGCAGTCCTCATCTCCGCCGTCGCGAACCTGGCGGGCGCCTTCGTCACCACCGCGGTTGCGAAGACGGTGGGGAAGGGACTGATCGACACCAATCTCGTCACGAATCAGGTGCTCCTCGCCGCCCTCCTCGGCGCGATCGCGTGGAACCTCTTCACGTGGTGGCTCGGCCTGCCCTCGAGCTCGACACATGCGCTCGTCGGTGGCCTGTGCGGCGCAGCGCTGGTGAAGGCCGGGTCGAAAGGTGTGCTGTGGCACGGCCTGTGGGAGAAGGTGATCATCCCGGCCGCCGCCTCGCCGGTCATCGGTTTCGTGGGCGCGTTCGTGCTGGTCGTCCTCATCTATCGCGTCTTCTTCCGAGCCTCGCCCGGGATGGCCAACCGAGGGTTCCGCTACGGCCAGCTCGTGTCGGGCACGTGGGTCGCGTTCACCCACGGGGCGAACGACGCGCAGAAGACGATGGGCGTGATCGCGCTCGCCCTCTACACGCACGGCTCGATCTCGACCTTCTACATCCCGACCTGGGTCAAGGTCGTGGCCGCTCTGACGATCGGTGCCGGGACCTACGTCGGCGGTTGGCGGATCATCCGCACCCTCGGGCAGCGGATCTACAAGATGGCGCCCGAGCACGGCTTCGCCGCCCAGATCGCAGCCGGCTCGACCCTCTACCTTGGCACGCATTACGGCTTCCCGATCTCGACCACGCATGTCGTGACGGGCTCGGTGATGGGAGCGGGAGCAACGCGCCGACTCTCAGCCGTGCGCTGGGGCGTGGCCGGGAACATCGTCTTCGCCTGGCTCCTGACGCTGCCCGCCGCCGGCCTTGTCGCGGCGGCGTTCTATTACCCGGTGCGCTGGATCTTCTAGCCTTCCCGCGCAATGTTCCGGATTGCGCAGCTTTCGGATCTGCATTGCGGGCAGCAGTTCTTCCTCCCGCAGCACCTCGAGCGCGCGATCGCGGAGGTGAACGAGATGGAGCCGGACGTCGTCGTGATCTCCGGCGACCTCACCTCGCACGGTTTCAAGGAGGAGTACGTGCTCGCGCGCGAGTTCCTGAATCGCCTCGAGTGCAACGCGATGGTCGTGATCCCCGGCAACCACGACTCGCGCAACGTCGGTTACGTCCACTTCGAGGACCTGTTCGGCGATCGCAACTCGGTGCTCCACGTGGGCGGCGCACACATCGTCGCCGTCGACTCGAGCGAGCCCGACCTCGACAACGGCCAGATCGGCCGCGGCCGCTACCGCTGGATCGAGGAGCAGTTCGCGGTGGCCGCCGATCTGCGCGTGTTCGTCCTTCACCACCATCTGCTCCCGGTGCCGGGAACCGGCCGTGAGCGGAACATCGTCAACGACGCCGGCGACACGCTCGAGTGCCTGCAGCGCGCCGGGGTCGACCTCGTTCTCGCCGGCCACAAGCACGTCCCGTACGCCTGGAAGCTCGAGAACCTGTTCGTCGTCAACGCGGGGACGGTGTCGTCGTCGCGGCTCCGCGGCAACGGACGGCCCTGTTACAACGTCGTCGAGGTCGAGGGGACGCACGTGGACGTCTGGCGGCGCTACCCCTTCCACGGGCAGGAGCGCATCATCCAGTTCTCGACCGACACGAAGACGTACGAGAAGTACACAGCGCGGATCGAGGACGAGGTGCGATCGCAGTGAAGGGACGTGCGATCGTGCTCATCGACGGCGAGCACTATGCGCCGGTCGTGCGGGACGCGCTCGCAGCGCTGCCGTACGACGTCGTCGGGGCGCTCTTCGTCGGCGGCAACGAGAAGCTCCGCGGCGGCGACGACTACGGCGTCGCGCTCGTCGACTCTCTCGACGCCGTGGAGGCGGATCTCGTGGTCGACCTCTCCGACGAGCCGGTGCTGGGACCCCGGGAGAGGATGCTGTGGGCGTCGCGCGCGCTCGCACTCCGGTTGCCGTACGTCGGCCCCGACTTCCGTTTCGACCCGCCGCCACTCGAGCCCGTCGCAACGCCGTCGCTGGCCGTGATCGGGCTCGGCAAGCGGGTCGGGAAGACGGCCGTTGCCGGGCACGTCGCACGCGTTCTCGCCCGCGACCGCCGCGTGGTGGTCGTGGCGATGGGCCGAGGCGGGCCCGCGGAGCCGGAGCTCGTGGAAACGCCGCCGACGCTCGACGACCTGATCACGCTCTCGCGGTCAGGGCGCCATGCGGCGTCCGACCACCTCGAGGCGGCCGCACTCGCCGGCGTTCCCGCGATCGGCTGCCGCCGGGCAGGCGGAGGGCTCGCGGGTGCTCCGTTCGAGTCGAACGTGCTGGAGGGATCCCGGCTCGCGGCGCAGCTCGAGCCCGAGCTGCTCGTGTTCGACGGGAGCGGTGCAGCGTTCCCGCCGGTGGAGGCGGACACGCGCATCCTCGTCACGAACGGCAGTCACGACGCCCGCGCCGGGCTCAACGCGTACCGCGTTCTCGTGTCCGACCTCGTCGTCGACACCGGCGGAGCCGACCGCGAGGCGATTCGCTCGATCTCGGACGTTCCGGTCGTCGCGGCCGAGCTTTGCCTCCGGCCGAGCGAACCCCTTGGCGGACGGCGCACCGCCGTCTTCACGACAGGCCCGGCGCCGACCGACGGCCTCGACGCCGAGGTCGTGCACGTCTCCCGCAACCTCGCGAGACGCGACGCGCTGCGCGAGGAGCTCGAGGGAATCGAGGCCGACGTGTACCTCGTCGAGCTCAAGGCCGCCGCCGTCGACGTCGTAGCGGAAGCGGCGCTCGCGCGTGGGGCGGAGGTCGTCCTCGCGGCGAACGACGTCGTCTCCCCGGAGCTCGACGAGCGCCTCGGCGCCCTCGTGCCCGATCGGAGCCGCGCATGAACGAGCCGCGCCGGATCATGCCGCTCCCGCTCGGCGGCGGAGAGCTCGGGCTTCCGTACTCGCGCGGGCTGATGGCGCGCTCCCTGATGGCCGCCGGCGTGGCCGGCTATCGCGCGTACGCGCTCGCGAGCCGTGTGAGCGATGAGCTGATCGAGCGCGGGCTCCGCCGGATCGAGATCGAGCGGCTCGAGGCGCTCGCCGTCGAGGTGCTCGGCGAGAAGGAGGGGCGCGAGTCGATTCTGCGCCTGCGCCGCTACCAGGAGCTCCGCGAGCTCGACCTGCCGATCATGGTCTTCATCGGCGGCGCGACCGGCACGGGCAAGTCGACCGTCGCGACGGAGCTCGCCTACCGCTTCGGCATCACCCGCGTCACGTCGACCGATTTCGTACGCCAGACGATGCGTGCCTTCTTCTCGCGTGACTTCATGCCGTCGATCCACCAGTCGAGCTTCGAGGCCGGCGACGTCCACCCGGACGCGGACGACCCACTCGTGTCAGGCTTCTTGGAGCAGGCGAGGAACGTCCTCGTCGGGGTGCGCGCCTCGTCCGAGCGAGCGCTGGAGGAGGGATGGTCGCTCGTACTCGAAGGTGTACACCTCGTCCCCGGGATGGTCGAGCTGCCGAGGCCCGAGGAGGCCGTCTCGGTGTTCGTCGTCCTCTCGATCGAGGACGAGGACGAGCACATCCGCCACTTCCATTTCCGCGACGAGGGCTCGGAGCGGCCGGAGTCTCGCTACCTCGAACATTTCGACGACATCCGCAGCCTGCAGGAGTTCATCGTGGCGCGTGCGGCGCGCGCGGGCGTACCGGTGATCGAGAACGAGAATGCGGACAAGGCCGCGCGCACGGTCGCCGACCTCGTCCTCGAGGCCGCCGAGCGAAGTCGTACGGTCACCCGATGAGCGAGACCGCGTTCGAGAGCGAGCAGGAGAAGCCCTGCCAGTGCCAGGCGTACTTGCGTGCGACCGAGCGTGCGGCGCTCGTCTCCGCTCGCTGGCTCGGCCGTGCGGATGAGGATGCCGCGGAGGAAGCCGCAGCAACCGGCATGCGGGCCACCCTCGACGTCCTGCCGATCAGCGGCCGGGTCGTGTTCGGCTCGCTC
>DASSLB010000049.1:0-4224 GCA_035689945.1 Gaiellaceae bacterium
GCGAGCTTCTTGCCGCGCTCGGCCGTCTGGCCCAGCTCCTCGCGCAGCGAGGAGACGGCGTCCGTCAGCTCGCGGCGCTCGGCGGCGATCTCCTGCCGAAGCTCCGACTCAGTGGCCATTGCGCAACGCCTCTGTCGTGAGGTGAGCCTCGGCGATCGCCTGTTCGGGAACGGGCTTCGATCCTTTCCGCAGCAGAGCAGCGCCGATTGCGCCAAGCATCGCCGCGAGCAACAGCACGCCGCCGAACATGATGAGCAGGGAGAGCCAGACCGGCAACGCAGTGGCAATCCCCGCCGCTGCCGCCGCGAGACCGAACAGGAGCGCCAACAGCCCGAGCACGGCGGCCCCCACAGCGAGGCCGATGCCGATCGCGAGCGCGGCGACCTTGCGCTTCAGCTCGGTCGCGGCGAGCTGAATCTCTAGCTGCACGATCGAGCGCGCATGGTCGGCGACCCGTTTTGTCGCACCCGATAGTCCCAGTCCGTTCACGTTCTCCTCCTTACCACGGCCTGACGGTAGCCAACCTCTCGTCATGGAGCGAGAAATCGCTCGCTCGGAGGCGGCTCGTAGGGCGAAAGCTGCTTGTACTCCTCGCTGTCGATCCCCAGGTGCACGGTGCCCTCCTCGATTGCGCCGACCTTCTCGGACGGCACGTAGAGCGGGCGGTCGAGGACGGTGCCGGCGCCGACGGCGAGGCCGTCGAAGATGTCCGCCTCCGGATCGCCGAGAACCTGGTCGAGCTTGCCGACCTCGGTCCCGTCGTTCGCGACCACACTCCAGCCGCGCTCGGCGACCATCCAGGAGACCGGATCGGCCATCACGCGGGCCGGCGGCCGACGAGAAAGGTCGCGCCCTGCGTACCGACCGGATGCACGTCGCTCAGCGCACGCGTGATGCGAACGTGGCCGCTGATGCCGTTCTCGTCGAGCCGGGCCAGGCAGCGTCCGACCATTGAGGCGGAAGCGCCGTAGCCGTGCGCACTCGCGCAACGAAAGCGGAAGCCGGGGCGTCCGGTCGACTGGATCGGGTTCAAGGGGGCGCAGAGCACGGCGCCGCGGTCGACGTCGGCGCTCGAGTCGAGCTCGAGCTCCGCGACCACGTCGCTCCAGTCGGACGGCAGCACCCCGAGCGCCGCCTGCCACTCGGCCGCGAGCGTGGGCCGCGCGACCTGCGCCGGCGCCTCCGCCTCGCTCGTTCCGACGAGCATCAGCGCGCCGCCGATCCCCTCGGCGTCGATCCGGCCGAGCAGCCGCCTCGCAGCCTCGGGTCCGATCCCGTGACCCGAGCGGGTGACGTAGAAACGAACCGTGCTGCCGGAGAGGCCGGGACCTGCCGGCCCGAGCAGCGCAGCCGCGCGTTCGCGCGCCTCCCGGGCGTCGATTCGGAGGCTCAAGCGGAGGTCGCTCCACCTCGAATCCAAGCCGCTTTCGATGCCGTTCCACTGCTCGACGAGCCGCACGGCGCCAACCGTACACTCCGGCCCATGGCAAAAGTCGAGCACCGTACGAGCCTTGCCAAGGCTGAGCTCGGCGACGTGCTGCGCGAAATGCTGCTCATCCGCCGCTTCGAAGAAAAGGTCGAGGAGCGTTTCCGCGCCGGCGAGCTTCCCGGCTTCCTCCACGTCGCGATCGGCCAGGAGGCGTGCGCCGTCGGGGTCTGTCGCGCGCTCGAGGACGGCGATGTCATCGCATCGACACACCGGGCGCACGGGCACACGCTCGCGAAAGGGACGCACCCGAACGAGCTCATGGCGGAGCTGTACGGGAAGGCGGAGGGTTGCTCCCACGGCTACGGCGGCTCGATGCACCTCTACGACGTCGAGCGGGGCAACCTCGGCGCGAACGCCGTCGTCGGCGGTGGACTTCCGCAGATTACCGGCGCCGCGCTCGCGTTCCAGATGCGCGGCGAGCCTCGCGTTGCGGTCGCCTTCTTCGGCGACGGGGCGACGAACATCGGCACCTTCCACGAGGCGATGAACCTCGCGCAGCTCTGGAAAGTGCCGGCGGTCTTCGTGCTCGAGGACAACAAGTGGGCCGAGTCGACGCCGGAGTCTCAGCACTCTCCGATCCGCGACCTTTCCGATCGCGCGAAGGCGTTCGGGATGAAGACGTTGAAGGCCGACGGGCAGGACGTCGAGGCCGTCTACAAGACTGCGCGGAAGGCGCTCGACCACGCGCGCGGCGGCCAGGGGCCGGTCTTCGTCCACCTCGAGACCATCCGCTTCTCAGGCCATTACATCGGCGACCCGCAGGTCTATCGCGACCGCGACGAGGCACGGAGGCTGCGCGAGACGCACGATCCGATCGAGCTCTTGCGTGCCAAGCTCGAGGTCTCGGACGAGGACTTCGCCGCGCTCGACGCGGAGGTGACCGAGATCGTCGAGGCATCGGTCGAGTTCGCAAAGAACGGCACCGACCCCGCTCCCGAAGACGCGCTGAAGAACGTCTATGCCTGAGCTCACTTATCGCGAGGCGGTCCGCGACGCACTTTCGACGGCCATGCGTCAGGACGACGACGTCTTCATCATGGGCGAGGACATCGCCGAGATGGGCGGCTCCATGGGCGTCACCGCCGGGATGCTCGACGAGTTCGGCCCCGAGCGCGTACGCAACACGCCGATCTCGGAGATGGCGCTCGCAGGCGCGGCGATCGGCGCTGCGGTACAGGGCATGCGCCCGGTCGCGGAGATCATGTACGAGGACTTCATGACGCTCGCGGCCGAGCAGATCGTCAACCAGGCGGCGAAGCACCGTTACATGTCCGGCGGGCAGATCACCGTCCCGGTCGTGTTCCGGACGCAGGGCGGCGCTGGCTGGTCGCCGGGCGCGCAACACGCGCAACAGCTCGAAGCGTGGTTCGTCCACATCCCAGGGCTCAAGGTCGTATTCGCTTCGACGCCCGAGGACGTGCGAGGACTGCTCTGGTCGGCGATCTACGACGACAATCCCGTCGTCTTCTTCGAGCACCGGACGCTGTACCCGATCAAGGGTGACGTGCCGGCGGAGATCGAGCCGATTCCGATCGGGCGCGCCCGCGTGCACCGGCAGGGCGACGACGTGACCGTGATCGCGACGGGCCGGCTCGTGCACGAGAGCCTCAAGGCGGCCGAAGAGGCCGAGAGCGAGGGCATCTCCGTCGAGGTCGTCGACCCCCGTACGCTTCAGCCGCTCGACGAGGAGACGCTCGTCTTGTCGGTGAAGAAGACGAACCGTGCAGTCGTCGCCCACGAGGCCGTGACCCGGA
This sequence comes from Gaiellaceae bacterium, assembly GCA_035689945.1. Taxonomy (GTDB): domain Bacteria; phylum Actinomycetota; class Thermoleophilia; order Gaiellales; family Gaiellaceae; genus Palsa-739. The sequence goes on from DASSLB010000049.1 coordinate 3,244, forward strand.
TGGGGTTCGGCGCCGAGGTTGCCACGGTGCTCCAGTATCAGGCGTTCGACTGGCTCGACGCGCCGATCGAGCGCGTCGGCGCGAAGTTCTCGCCGCTGCCGTTCGCCCCGGTGATGGAGGCGTTCGTCGTTCCGCACGCCGAGGACGTGCTCGCGGCGATCAAGCGAACCGTGGGGAAGTCGTAGTCGTGGCGACGGAAGTCATCCTCCCGCGTCTCGGCCAGGGCATGGAATCCGGCACGATCGTCCGCTGGCTCAAGTCGGAGGGCGAGCCCGTGGCGAAGGGCGAGCCGCTCTTCGAGCTCGACACGGACAAGGTCACCCAAGAAGTCGAGGCGGAGGCGAACGGCGTCTTGCTCAAGATCGCCGTCGCCGAGGGAGAGGTTCCCGTCGGGCAAACAGTCGCGTACATCGGGGACAAAGGCGAGGACATCCCGAAAACAGCGCCATCGGCCCCATCTGCCGAAGCCGAACGAACCACCGAGCCAGAGCCGACGGCTCCGCTTGAAGCGCCTGGACCCTCGACGACGAACGGCCGGATCAAGGCTTCACCGCTCGCGCGCCGCCTCGCACGCGAGCGCGGAATCGATCTCGCCACGCTGCGCGGCACCGGGCCGGAAGGGCGCATCGTCGCCGACGACGTCGAGCGTGGCGAAGCCGGCGCGCCGGCGACTCCTGCTCGAGCAGCCGTACCTGTTCCGACAGGCGAGGTCGAGCGCGTCCCGCTCACGAACATCCGCAAGACGATCGCGCGCAGGCTCACGGAGGCGTGGCAGATCCCGGTCTTCCAGCTCCAATCCTCGGCCGACATGACGCGCGTCAACGACCTCGTCGCGAAGCTCCGCGAGCGCGACCCCGACGTCCGCCTCACCGTTACGGACGTCCTCACGAAGGTGTGCGCTCAGGCCCTCGTGCGTCACCGCGAGGTGAACGCGGAATTCACGGAGGAGGCGATCCTCCTCCACCCGAGCGCGAACGTCGG
>DASSLB010000050.1:0-2822 GCA_035689945.1 Gaiellaceae bacterium
CGAGCCACGCCTCCTGGATGGAGAACTTCCCCTGGACGCGACTGCCGGGAATCGAGCTGCCGGCGGAACGCAAGGAGCCGCTATCGCAGCCCCTCCCTGCCGCGCCGTGTGCGATGCGCGAGGCGGCCGGCGACGGGCAATACGGCGGCTTCTATGCGCTCGCCGACACGGACGTTCTCCGGGTCTGGGCGGCCGGCGTCGAGGAAACGCGGGCACTTCTGGAGCGCGGCTGGACTAATCGACGATCGTGATTGGCGTGCCGAGCGGCAGCACGTGAGCGAGGCGGACGATGTCTCGGTTGCGGAGACGGATGCAGCCGTGGCTCACGCTTTGTCCGATGCTTCCGTGCTCGTCCGTTCCGTGGATGCCGATCTGCCCCGGACCGCCACCGAAGTGGTAGAGCACCTGCGAGAAGGCTGACGTGCCGAGCGCATACGGGCCGTAGACACCGTTCGGGTCGGGCTGCTTGAGCAGCTCGACGACGTAGTACCGGCCTGTCGGGGTCGGCAAGACGGAACGGCCGACCGCGGCGGGGAAGCGCGCGGCGACCCGTCCGTCCTTCCGCAGGATCAGCTCGTGTCTCCGCAGCCGCGCGAGCAGGCTGTAGGGATTCCAGGCGAGCGAGACGTCACGGTCCTTGACCCAACCCGTAGCCCCGTCCGGCCGGATCGGCAGGTAGACGTGCTCCCAACCCCGGCTGCGCGACTTGACGAGGAAGACGAGTGGTGCGCCGACGCTCGTCGGATTCGAGAGTCGCTTGAACGGGTGCCGCGCGGTCAGCGTGCGGTAGATGGGGACCGAGCTCGTCACCGCGGTGGCGACGATGCTCTCGCCGGGGTGCTGCTGCACGTGCCTCACAGCCGCACTGCTGTGCTTCCGCAGTGAGGCAGTCGAGCCGGGCGTCGGCGAGTTCCCGCCTCCTCCACATCCGCCGGCGAGAACCGGGAAGGCGACCACGGAGATGCAAAGGAGGAGCCGCCGTGAGACGGCCCCTCCGATTCGTCGGTGCGACAGGCTGTTCGTCAACCGGTGAAGTTGGCGGTGCCGGTCACCGGACGGGCGGCCTTCGCCTGTCCGCTTACGGCACCCTCGGTTCCACCGCCCCGAGTCGTGCTGGGAGGCGTGAAAGCGCCTTTCGCGCCTGACTGTCCGTTCGCGTGCACAGCCACACCCCCGGAGCTCGAAGTCGACGTGGACGTCGAGGTGCTGGTCGAGCCGGTCGAGGTGCTGGTCGAGCTAGCCGAGGTGCTGGTCGAGCTCGTAGCGCACGAGCCGGCCGAACCATGAGCCTTCAACGCGTGAACATCGACGAGATGAACCTTGCCGCCCGTGCAGAGCGACGCCTTGTGCGGCTGGCTGTTGCCCGGCCCATACAGGTTCGTCGAGGCGCTGGCGCCGTTCTGGATCGCGATCTGGCCGGCCGTCTTCCCGTTGCCATAGCTCTTCGTGGCACTCGATCCGGCCGCGGCGTGCGTGTTGAAGTGCGTGGTCGAGCTTGACTTCGCACCCACGGAGTTCCCCGAAGTTGTTGTGGACGAGGTTCCATGCGGGTTCCCGGCCAGAGCGACGCCGCTGAGAATCGCAGCGGCGAACAGCGAGGCCAAGACCGCAGTCGCATAACGTCTGTTGTTCTTCATCAATCTCCCTCTACCGCAGTGGTCGTTACGCCTTCGCAACGACGCAGCGGCATTCCGCGGTATGGCCTGAAGCTCGGCCTTACACGCTCTTGAAGAGAGAACAGGGGGGTTCAGCCCGTGTGCTGTCGCAGCCAGGCGGCCAGGTTCCGTGCTTGCTCGACGGCGTTGGCGCCCGTCGCGGGCGGCGCGACGGCGTGCGGCGTCGTCGGGCGAGACGCGTGTCCGCCGGCGCTGAGAACGATCGCGGCGACGACCCCGGCGGCCCCTACCGCAACGAGCGCCGTGCCGGCCGCCAGACGCCGGGCTGTCCACCGCCGTCGCGAGCGGCCGCCGTCGGGCGGCACGAGGATCTCGGTCGCGCGCTGATCGGGATCAGCCGGCAGGGACAACGTCTCCGCCTCGGACGCCACCGGAGCGAGCAGCCGCGCAAGTGCGGCCGCCGACGGCGGCCGGTCCTCGGGCCCGACGGAAAGGCAGGCGGCGACCGCCGCAACGAGCTCGCCGGGGACACCCAGAAGACGCCGTGTGACATCCGGCGGGTGGAAGCCGTCCGCGGCTCCGAGCTCGGACAGCGAGCCGACGCTCCGCGCGGGCTCTCCGGCCAGCAGCTCGAAGAGGACGGCACCGGCGGCGTAGATGTCCGCCGCCGCGCTGACCTGTTCGCCGCGCGCTTGCTCGGGCGCGAGGTAGCCGGCGGTGCCGAGGACGGTACCGGCAAGAGTGAGCTGGGTTCCCCCGTGGCCGACGGCGATGCCGAAGTCGCCGAGCCGGAGGACGCCGTCCCTGCCGAGGATGAGGTTCTGAGGCTTGACATCCCGATGCACGAGACCCGCGGCGTGCGCGGCAGCAAGGGCCGCGCAGACCTGCACGCCCAGCCTCGCAACCTCGGCCGGCGGCAACCGGCCGCGCCTCGCGAGGAGCTCGGCGAGTGTCTCGCCCTCCACGTACTCCATGGCGATGAAGGGGCGGCCCTGATCCTCACCGACATCGAAGATGCGAACGACGTTCGGGTGCGAGAGTCTCGCCGCCAGACGCGCCTCACGGACGAAGCGGCGCCGCAGATCCTCGTCCCGTGCGAGGTTCTCGGCCAGCCGCTTCAGCGCGACCGGCCGGTCGAGCTCGACGTCGTGCACCAGATCCACGGTGGCCATCGCGCCATGGCCGAGAGGCCGGACGAGCTCGTAG
>DASSLB010000051.1:0-3231 GCA_035689945.1 Gaiellaceae bacterium
GCGAGGGTCGACCGCGGCTCGGTCGCCATCGGCGGCCCGATCGTGCAGAGCTTCTCCGCCTGCTCCTTGATCGCCTCGACGAGCCTCGGGTGCTGGTGGCCGATCGAGACGTTGACGAGCTGCGACGCGAAGTCGAGGTACCGGTTCCCGTCGTAGTCCCAGAAGTAGCGGCCCTCGGCGCCGGCGACCGGGATCGGGTCGAGCGCGTTCTGCACCGACCAGGAATGGAGGACGTAGCGCTTGGCGTCGGCCTTGACCCGCTCGCCGAGTGCGCTCCGGTCGATCGTCGTCACGAGCGCTAGGCTAACCCACATGACAGAGACTGTGGACGCTCCCGCCACGACACGGATCCCGCACTGGATCGCCGGGCGCCGCGTCGAAGGCGAATCGGGCCGCAACGGGCCCGTATTCAACCCCGCGACCGGCCGCCAGACCGGCGCAGTCGACTTCGCGACCGTCGAGGAGGTCGACGCAGCCGTACGCGCCGCGCACGAAGCGTTCCTCACCTGGCGCACGACCTCGCTTGCGAAGCGGGCCGAGCTCTTCTTCCGCATCCGCGAGCTTCTGCACGCACGGCGCGACGAAGTGGCCGAGATCCTCGTCAGCGAGCACGGCAAGGTCTTCTCCGACGCCCTCGGCGAGGTGACCCGCGGGCTCGAGGTCGTCGAGCACTGCTGCGGCATCCCGAGCCTGATCAAGGGCGAGCACTCCGAACAGGCGTCGACCGGAGTCGACGTCTACTCGATCCGGCAGCCGCTCGGCGTCGTTGCGGGGATCACGCCGTTCAACTTCCCGGCGATGGTGCCCATGTGGATGTGGGCGCCTGCGATCGCGAGCGGGAACTGCTTCGTGCTCAAGCCGTCGGAGAAGGACCCGTCCGCCTCGCTTTGGACCGCCGAGCTGCTGCGCGAGGCAGGCCTGCCCGACGGCGTCTTCAACGTGGTCATGGGCGATCGCGTCGCGGTCGACGCGCTGCTCGAGCATCCCGGCGTCGCCGCGGTCTCGTTCGTCGGCTCGACGCCGATCGCGCGCTACGTCTACGAGAAGGCGACCGGGAGCGGCAAGCGCTGCCAGGCCCTGGGCGGCGCGAAGAACCACATGATCGTTCTGCCGGACGCCGACATCGGTGCTGCGGCCGATGCCGCGATCTCAGCCGGGTACGGCTCCGCGGGCGAGCGGTGCATGGCCGTCTCCGTCGTCGTCGCGGTGGGCGATGTCGGTGACAAGCTGGTCGCCGCGATCGGCGAGCGGATCCCAAAGGTTCGGGTCGGCGACGGGATGGATCCGTCCTCCGAGATGGGGCCGCTCGTGACGCGCGAGCATCGCGACCGGGTCGCGTCGTACGTCGAGAACGCACCGGCCGAAGGCGCCACCGTGGTCGTCGACGGCCGCGAGGGCGTGCCGTCCGAGGGCTTCTTCCTCAACCCGAGCCTGCTCGACGGCGTGACGCCGGCGATGAAGGCGTACGCCGACGAGATCTTCGGACCTGTGCTCGGCGTCACGCGCGTCGCGACGTACGAGGAAGCCGTGAGGCTCGTCAACGAGAGCCCATACGGCAACGGCGTGGCGATCTTCACGCGCGACGGCGGCGCGGCACGGCAGTTCCAGTTCGACGTGCAGGCGGGGATGGTCGGGATCAACGTCCCGATCCCGGTGCCCGTCGCGTACTACTCGTTCGGCGGCTGGAAGTCGTCGCTCTTCGGCGACCTCCACGTCTACGGGCCCGAGGCGATCGACTTCTACACGCGCGGCAAGGTCGTCACGTCGCGCTGGCCCGATCCGGCCACGTCGCAGATCGATCTCGGCTTCCCGCAGACGCGCTGATGCCCTTCATCGGCGTCCCGGAGGGCGACGGCACCAACATGGAGCGGTTGTTCGAGCTCCGACCGGAGGTCTACGCAGCCTGGCGGCAGCTTCTTGCCGCGGTGAAGGAGACATCGGACGAGCGGCGCTACGAGCTGGCGACGCTCGCGGCTGCACGGCAGCTGCGCTCCTCGTACTGCTGTCTCGCGCACGGCAAGGTGCTGGCGGAGAAGTTCTACGACTTCGACTCGGTCCCCGCGCTGCCGGAGGGGCTCGACGACACCGACCGGGCGATCATGGCGTTCGCCGAGCGGGTCGCAGCCGATGCGACCGCGATCACCGAGGCCGACGTCGAGGAGTTGCGCGGTCACGGTCTGAGCGACGGCGAGATCTTCGATGTCGTGCTCGCCGCGACCGTCCGCTGCTTCTTCTCGAAGACGCTCGACGCGCTCGGGGTGCAGCCGGATGCGGACTTCGCGCAACTCGATCCGGCGTTCCACGAGCCGCTCACGGTCGGCCGCCCGATCGAGACCGTCTGACGGCCTCTCGACCGCACGCCGGAAGTGCCTGAGAAATAGTCTCGGCTACATGGCCGGCTGGGTCGTCGAGCGAGTCGTGCACTTCGACACGGGAGACTTCGTCGAGTCCGGCCTCGCGCATTTCGGCTTCCACCTTCGCAACGGACGGTATTGCGCGATCGACCATCAGCAGCACTACCTCGGTCTCATCGGCGAGGACGGCCGGCCGCTGTGGACAGCGGCTCCACGACCGGTATTCGAGAGCGTCCCCAACATCGCCGTCGAACTGGAGTTCCCGACCTACGTGGATCTGCTGTCGGACGAGACGCTCGTGGTCGCGAATTTCGGCAACGCGCGGCTCTACCGCATCGATCCCGAAGCCCTGCGCGCCAGCCTGCTGGTCGACGGTCACGAGCTTGGACTGGGCGACATGGGCAACTGCGTCGTCGACGACGCGGGCTCGATCTGGGTCAACGAGGTCAGAGGCTGCCGCGTGTGGAGATTCGACCAGGCCGGCCGACCCCTCGAGACGCTCGGCGACGGGGTCGCCGGGTTCCAGCCAGACGACGTGACCTTCGACACGGTCAGGTTCAACTGGGTCTACGACCTCCGTCCAGGCCCCGACGGCAGCCTCTACGTCCTCGACAGTAAGAACTTCGCGCTGCGCGTGATCGACCCCGCCACCCGCAGCGTCCGACTGGTCGCGGGCACCGGAGATCCGGGCTACGCCGGAGACGGTGCGGATGCGCGAAGCGCAACCTTCGGCAGCGATCCCGCCGCAATGTTCGACGGGCCGATCTCGCTCTCACTCGACGAAGCGGGAAACGCCTACGTTGGCGACCGCTTCAACCACGTCGTGCGGCAGATCGACCGGACGAGCGGCATCGTCTCGACGATCGCCGGTCGACCC
>DASSLB010000052.1:0-12683 GCA_035689945.1 Gaiellaceae bacterium
TCGAGGAGCATCGTGTGGCCGCCGCTCGCCAGCAGGCAGAGAAACGGCGGCTCGAGCGGATCCGGCTGCAGGAAGAGCGAAGCCACGTGACCGTCGAGGTGGTCGACAGGAACGAGCGGCAGGCGGCGCGACCAGGCGACCGCCTTCGCCGCGGCGAGGCCGACGAGGAGCGCACCGATCAGCCCGGGCCCCTGCGTCACCGCGATCCGGTCGACGTCCGCGAGCGTCGCGTCCGCCTCGGCCAGCGCCTCGCGAATCACCGGCGTGACGAGCTCGAGGTGCCGCCGCGACGCCACCTCGGGCACCACGCCGCCGTACCGGGCGTGGAGCTCTGCCTGCGAGGAGACGACGCTGGAACGGATCTCGCCCTCGTCGGTGACGAGCGCAGCCGCTGTCTCGTCGCAGCTCGTCTCGATCCCGAGGATCATCTAGGAGGCCCCGGCGAAACAGAGGCTGTGCCGCATGGCCGCGCTGAGCGCCGCGACTTCCTCGCTTCGCTCGTCGGCCGGCTTCGCCGGCTGCGGCGTCCTCGGTCGCGTCCGTAGCCTTCAGCTACGAACGCTCCCTGCGTCCTTGCCCCGCGACGCCCATCGCACCCCTGCTGCGAGCACCGTTCCACCGGGGCCTCCTACGCGACCGGGTCCTTCCACATGATGAGCGCGTCCTCGCGATTGTCCGTGTAATAGCCCCGCCGCAGTCCGCGCGAGTGGAAGCCGAGGCGCTCGTAGAGGCCGATGGCCTGCCGGTTCGTGACGCGCACCTCGAGCGTGTAGCCTCGGCGGGCGTCGTCGTCGGTGAGCTCGAAGAGCCGCTCCAGCAGCATCGTCGCGACTCCGCGGCCGCGGTGGTCGGGATCGACGGCGACGTTCATCACATGCCACGCGTCGACGTAGCGCGAGACGATCAGATAGCCGACGAGTGCGCCGTCCTCGCCCTCCGCTTCGAAGGCGCCGAGGCAGATCGAGCTCGGCTTCGCGAGCTCACCCGCGAACATCGAGCGAGACCACGGCGTCGGGTACGAGCGGCGCTCGATCTCCTCGATGTCGGCCAGGTCGTCGAGCAGGAGCCGGCGCAGCTCGATCGTCGTCATCGGATGTTCCTGTCGGCATCGGGGATGCGGAGGTAGAGCGGCTCGAGCCCTTCGACCGGCCCGGTCTCGCCCGCCAGCGCCGCGTGGAAGCGGGCGCGCGGCAGGTGGCGCTCGTCGTCGTCGGACGGCACATCTGCGCCGCGCTCCTCGAGCAAGGCCCGGTAGCGCTTCGCGCCGTCGCCGACGCAGACGGCGCCGGCGACGATCGGCAACTCCTGCGGCGTGAGCACACGCGGCTCGCCGTCGATCAGCGTGAACACCTCGCACCGCTTCGCGTCGACGACGGGCACCGCATCCGGGGCGCCGGCGGCCAGCGCCGCGAGCGTCGAGATGCCCGAGCCGGGCAGGTCGAGCGAGAGCGCGAGGCCGCGCGCGACCGCGAGCCCGATCCGGACTCCGGTGAAGCTGCCGGGACCGATGCCGACCGCGAGCCGGTCGAGCTCGGACGGGTGAGAGCCCGCCTGGCGGAGCAGCGCGTCGACGTCCTCGAGCAGCGTCTGCGCGCGCGAGACCCGCTCGCCGAGCACCTCGTCCCCGTCCACGAGCGCGCTCGTAGCGACCGCCGTGGCGGTGTCGAAGGCCAGCGTCAGCATTCCTCGATCTCCACGGCTCTCCCGCCGTCAGCATGCCTCAAACGAACCGCGAAACGGGGCGGCGGCAGCACGCCCTCCCCCGCCTCGGGCCACTCGACGAACGCAATCGCCTGCTCGAAGTACGGCTCGAGGTCACCCCACTCGGCCGGCGAGAGTCCCTGAAAGCGGTAGAGGTCGAGATGCGAGACCTCGACACCGGTGCCGTGGTAGCGATGGCCGATCGTGTACGTCGGGCTCGTGACGCGCTCGCGTACGCCGAGCGCGCCGCAGGCCCCGCGGACGAACGTCGTCTTACCGGAGCCGAGCTCACCCGCGACCGTGACGACGTCGCCGGCCGCGAGCAGGCCCGCAAGCTTTGCCGCGAGCGCCTCGGTCTCCTCGGGCGAGTTGGTAGGCGTCTCGGCCATCGCCCAAGACTACGATCACGCGCATGCCTGCCTACGTGATCGTCGAGACCGAGATCTACGACCCGGATCAGTACTCGCAGTACCAGGCGGCGTCACCGGACGCAGTCCACGCCGGCGGCGGCCACTTCGTCGCGCGCGGCGGCGAGCTCGCCGTGCTCGAGGGCGACTGGCATCCGACGCGGCTCGTGATTCTCGAGTTCCCCGACCTCGAAGCAGCGAAGCGGTGGTACGAGTCGCCGAAGTACGACCAGGCGAAGACGCTGCGCGAGGGCGCCGCGAAGCTCCGCATGGTCGCCGTCCAGGGTCTCGACGAGCCGCTCTAGAAAAGGCCGAGCTGCTCGGCCGGCGCCTCGACCGCAGGCTCCGGTTCCGACTCGATCGCCGCAACGGCGGCCGGCTGCGCGCCACGGCCGATGAGCTCTGGCAGGCGCGCGAAGTCCGCCTCCAGCACCTTGAGCATCGCCGGCGTGTAGAGCGCCGCGGCCGGGTGGTAGAGCGGATAGAGGAGGACGCTGCGCCCGGCGATTGTGAGCGCCTGCTCCTGCCCGTGCACGCGAGTGATCCCGAACGGCCGGCCGGAGAGGAGCTTCGTGGCGAAGTTGCCGAGCGTCGCGATCACCTTCGGCTCGATCAGCTCGATCTGGCGGAAGAGATGCGGCTCGCATGACTCGATCTCGTCCTGCTGCGGATCACGGTTGCCGGGCGGCCGGCACTTGAGGACATTCGCGATGTAGACGTCGTCACGCCATAGGCCCACACCCGCGAGCAGCTTGTCAAGCAGCTTTCCCGCCTGGCCGACGAACGGGATGCCTTGCTTGTCCTCGTGGAAGCCGGGCGCCTCGCCGACGAACATCAGGTCGGCATGCGGGTTTCCCGCGCCGAAGACGACCTGCGTGCGCCCCTGCGCAAGCCGGCACCGTGTGCAGGAGGCGGCCGCCGCTCCGTATGTCTCGAGCGTCTCTACAGCGACGGGCACTGCACTCACGCCGGCGAGTCTACGAGGCGCGCCCGACAGACACGATCCGCGCCCGCCAGCGACCTCGCGGCGCCTCGACCTCGATTTCGTCGCCCGGCGCCCTGCCGAGCAGGGCCTGGCCGACCGGCGAGTCGGGAGAGACGCCGCCGACGCCGGTGATCTCGACCTCGAGCCGCTCGCCGTCCTCCCGCTCCAACTCCACGCGCGAGCCGACCGTGACGACGCCGCTCGCCGCGGCCGCCTCCTCGTCGAGGATCGTTGCGTGGTGGAGGCGGTGGCGTAAGAACCTGATCCGCGCCTCGAGCAGCCCCTGCTCGTTCTTTGCCGCGTGGTACTCGAAGTTCTCGGAGAGGTCGCCGTGCGCCCGCGCGGTGGCGATCGCCTGCACGGCCTCCTGGCGCTTCGGCCCCTCGAGCTCGGCGAGCTCGGTCTCGATCGCCTCGTAGGCAGCGCGGGTCAGCAGCTCGCCGTCGTCGTCCCCCCGAGCCACGACGAGCTAGTGGCCGCAGCCGCAGGAGCCGCCGCAGCACCCTCCGCCACCGCCGCCCGCGGTGACGGGCTTACTCAGGCCGTGCACTGCGAAAGAGGAGAACTGGCGCGAGACGTTCGTCGCGGTGCAGTCGGGGCAGGCAACCTGCTCCTCACCGCGGACGAGCTCCTCGAAGTGCGACTCGCACTCCATGCAGACGTACTCGTAGATCGGCACGAGAGAGATCCTAGCTCGACCCACAGGTCGCGCTTTCGTCACCGAGGAGCTCCCGGGCGAGCCCGCCCGGCGTACCCGGCACAGAAAGCGCGAACCGCTCAGGCCGCGGCAGGTCGAGGATCGTCATCTTGTTCGGCCCTTGCGTCACGCAGCCGGCGCCATCGAGGCGCCAGTACGGGTTGTAGTGCGCGCGCAAGAGATAGCGGCCGGGGGCGAACACGCGACCGCGAATCACCGTGTGGCCGAAAGACGTCACGACGGGCTGCGCGGGCCCTGTCAACAGCGGCGTCGCATGCGGCAGCTCGTAGATCGTCCAGTCGGCGCTGCGGAAGACGACCTTCAGCCCCGAGCTCGGCGAGCGAAGGACGCGCGCCTCCTGCGGGCCCCCGTCCCAGTCGAGCGGCGCGTTGGTGGTGAGGAGCACGTAGCGAACCGCGGCCGAGCGGAGCCACCCGCGATACGCGGCCGCATGGAGATGCTTCTCGTAGAGCGCCGGGTTGTCGGCGGTGTCGAGCTGCCGATACCACCCGCGCGCGAGCGGGAAGCCGGACCTCGGGATCCAGTACGCCTCCCAGTGCTCCGCGGTCGGCACGACCTCGACCCGGTAGCCGGGCTGGTCGTGCGCGCGGAGGAAGCCGAGCGCGGGGCGCCAGAAGCTCGCATGCTGGGTCGCGTTGTCGAGACGTGACGGGACAAGCAGCGCGTACGGCACGACGTTGTAGACGAAGGCGCCCGCGAGCGCGAAGACCACGAGCCGTCGCGGCCGGAAGCCGGCGAGGCTCGCGGTGAGGAGCATGACGGGGAAGACGAACGCGCTCAGCCGCGTCCAGTTGTCCCCGAGCGGCGACGGCACGATGTAGAGAAGGACGCTCCCGAGCCCCCAGAGCGCGAAGAAGGCGACGAGCGGCCTGCCGCCCCGGGCGTGCCGGGCCAGGAGGACGCCGACCGACGAGACGGCCAGCACGCCGAAGAAGTCGATCCAGTGAAACGGGTAGACGCCGGTGCCCGCCGGAAAGAGGACGAGCGCGAACGCCTCGATCCCCGCCGCAATTGCGAGGCCGGCACCGAACCACAGGTGGCGGCGCGTGATCACCCGGCGCGAGACGGCGTACGAGCCGACGATGAGGCAGAGGAAGGCGAACGCGAGCGGGCTGAAGCCGACGGTGAGCGCAGCGACGACCGCAGCGAGCCGGAGCCGCCGGAGCTGCAGCAGCTTGAGCGTGGCGAGCATCGCGGCGAAGCCGAGCGAGTAGGCGTAGAGCCCGGTGAAAAGCGGCGCCGCGGCAAGCACGCCGAAGACGCGCGAGGGCCACCGCGCGGCGCTTCCCCACTCCCTCAGCGCAAGCGACGAGAAGAGGACGGTGGAGGCGACGGCGGCGACGAAGACGAGCGGCAGATTCCCGAAGAGCGCCGCCGGGAGGTAGTAGAGCAGGCTGTAAGACGCGAGGGGGTACGTCCCGGCGTACCAGAAGTTGTCCCAGACGAGCGCGCCGTCGCGGACGAGGAACGTCCGGTAAAGGTGGACGGGCGCGTCCCCGGGAGCAGGCCCGACGGCGTGGACGAGTGCCGCGAAGGCCGCCGTCAGCGCAGCGCCGAGCACCAGCTCACGGCGACTGGCGGGGCGAAGCTTGTGCGCGAGGGCTACAGCGGCGGACGTCAACGGACTGTTCCGATTGTCGCAGCTACACGTGACCGCCCGGCCGGGGTGCAAACGCGCACCCCGGCCGGTATGGGTCCCTACGCCGACGGCGCGACGTTTTGGTTCAGCCGAAACACGTTGGTCGGGTCGTACTCGTCCTTGAGAGCGGCGAGACGGCGGTACGTGTCCTCGCCGTAGGCGTCCTCGGCCCCGTCCGCATCGCTGAGGAAGTTCACGTACGCGCGGCCGGTGTGGTCGGCCTTCGCCGAGGCGATGACCGCACGTGCCCACTCGGCGTGTGCGCTCAGCAGATCCGGGTCGTGCGTACCGGTGACCGCGTTCACCACATACGGCATCGAGCGCTCCGGGAAGGCGGTCTCCGCCTGCCCGACACGGGCGACGGCACCACCCATCTGATGCACGTGGATCTCGCACTGCGGACCCGGCGTGTCCTGATGGAGCCTCACGAGCGAGTCGATCGTCTCGTCCGACAGGCGGGCGAGGTTCGCCGCCTTGAAGTACGCGTTGATGCCCTTCGGCCAGAGCGGGTCGAGCAGGCTCTGGATGAAGGTGTACGGCATCGGGTGGATCAGGTCAGCGACCGGCTCCGCAACCGTGCGCAGGTCGCGAACGAGCGCCTCACCGTCCTCGACCGGCCCCGCGCAGACGGCGATCAGGATGGCCACCTTCTTGCCGTGCCACTCCTCCGGGATCACGGGCAGGGGCGGTGCGGCCGCGAGGCTGATCGCCGTCGTGATCGCATCGGGTGCCGAAGGCGCCCAGTCGCGGTAGAACCGCAGCAGGTCGCCGGCGGCGTCGCCCGGCAGGAAGAGCGGTCCGGCATAGATCTCGGGGCCGACTGGATGGAGCGCGAGCTCGAACGACGTGACGATCCCGAAGTTTCCGCCGCCTCCCCGCAGCCCCCAGAAGAGCTCGGGATTCTCGGTCGCGCTCGCACGCACGAGCCGTCCGTCGGCGGTGACGACGTCGGCGCCGACAAGGTTGTCGCATGCGAGACCGTACTGGCGCATCAGCCAGCCGATGCCGCCGCCGAGCGTGAAGCCCGCGACGCCGGTGGTCGAGACGAGCCCGCCCGTCGTGGCCAAGCCGAACTGCTGGGCCTCGTGGTCGACATCACCCCAGGTCGCGCCGGGGCCGACGTAGGCCACCCGGGCAATCGGGTCGACGCGAACGTTTCGCATCGCCGAGAGGTCGATGAGCATTCCGCCGTCGACGGTCGAGAGGCCGGCCACGCTGTGGCCGCCGCCGCGTACCGCCACGGTGAGATCGTGGGCGCGGGCGAACCCGAGCGCAGCCATCACGTCGGCGACGCCGGTGGCCCGTGCCACAGCTGCGGGCCTGCGGGCGTCGTGCGCCCCGTTCCAGAGCTGCTTCGCCTCGTCATATCCGTCGTCGCCGGGCAACAGCAGTCCGCCGCGCAGCGAGTCGCGCAGCTCCTGCACCGTTGCCTCGCCGAGGACAGGCGCGAGTATCTCCGTCATGTGCTTCTCCTTCTCGTGAAGTAGGTCGCGCCCGTTGTAACTGGCGGGTCTTAGCGCTCGATTTGCGCCGCATTTGCAGCGCTCAAGCGGCCGCGGACGTACTCCACCCAGTGAATGTCTCCGCGCGCTTCGAAGCCCGCAAGCGCGCTCTCGAGCAGCGCAAGCGCCCGAGCTTCGTCGCCGCGCAAGAGCGCAAGCTCGGCGAGATTCACGCGCGTCACGGCCTGCCAGCGCACGCGCCTGGTCTGGGCGACCACTGCGAGCGCCTCCTCGAGCCGCACCTCTGCAGCTTCCGGCCGGTCACGCGCACGCTCGAGATCGGCGATCCGCCAGAGCGTCGAGATGAGCCCCCAGCGGTCGCCGGCCCGGCGGAAGGTGTCTACGGCCTCCTGGAGCAACACGGCTGCCCGGTCGTGCTCGCCCGACCGCGTCTCCACTTGCCCGAGCCCGACGAGTGCGAGCGCAAGGCCGCGGCGATCGCCCAGCTCCTCGCGCAGCAGCCGTGCGCGCTCGAAGAGCTCGGCGGCGAGGTCCAGCCGGCCATCCGACAGTTCGAGGTTCGCGAGGCGCGCGGTGGCGTCGGCACGCCCCTGGGCGCTGCCGATCCGCTCGAAATGCGAAAGGCCGTCCGCAAGCAGTGCGCGCGCCTGACGGTCGTCTCCCGCCGAACGGACGACGTTCGCCCAGTTGATCAGGACGTAGCCGGCCGCCATCGCGCAGGAGATGTCGCTGAACGGCTGCAGCGTTTCCTCGAAGGCGAGCCGCACGCCCGGGGCATCGGGATCAGCCCGGATCATCTCGGCGACGTTGATGAGTGCCGGAACCGACTCTTCCGAGTCCGCGAGCGCGCGAAACAGCTCGAAGCTCTCGGCGCAGAGGCGTTCCGCCTCGCCGACGTCCCCCGCGACCCAGGCCGCCGCACCGAGCGAGTACAAGCTCACCGCCTCTGCCGCCGCGAGCCCGTGTTCGCGCGCGAAGGCGAGCGCGGGCCGGTAGTAGCCCTCCGCACGCACGCCGTCGTCGTACGCGATCTCGACCGCCGCGCGGAAGTGGAGCGCGCGCCATTCGAGCGGGACGTCGCCGAGGCGTTGCGCGAGGGACAGAGCCTCCTCGACCTTGGCGAGACCGAGCCCCTCGTCGCCCGCGCGGAACTCGATCGCAGCATGTCCGAGCAGCGCCCGGATGCGCTCGGACGATGCGGCGGGTGCGCGTTCGAGCGATTCGCCGAGCCAGTGGCGCGCCTCCGGCAACTCGATGCGGCGGAGCCAGAAGGGCCAGACGCGCGCGGTCAGCCCGAGCGCCTCACCCGGATCGGACTCGAGGAGTGTCTCGAGCGCAGCGCGCAGGTTGCCACGCTCCGACTCGAGGCCGGTCAGCTGCCCGTCGAGTCTTTCGACGAACTTCACGAGCCAGGCGGCGTGCCGAGCCGCGATCTCGGCACGCTCGCCCGACTCGGCGAGGCGGGTCGTTGCGTAGCTGCGGATCGTCTCGAGCAGGCGGTAGCGGCGGGATCCTCGCCGATCCTCGCTCGCCACGAGCGACTTCTCGACGAGCTCAGCGAGCAGAAGCGCCACCTGGGCGGTCTCGAGGCCCTCGCCCGAACAGACGTACTCCACCGCCTCCAGTGCGAAACTCCCCGAGAAGACGGCGAGCCGCCGCAGAAGCGTTCGCTCCTCGCCCGAGAGGAGCTCGTGGCTCCAGTCGAGCGTCGCCTCGAGTGTCTGCTGGCGAGTCGGAGCGGTCCGGCTTCCGGCCCGCAGCAGACGGAATCGGTCGTCGAGGCGGTCGGCAAGCGCGCTGGGCGTGAGCGCATCGACATGCGCGGCCGCGAGCTCGAGCGCCAACGGCAGCCCGTCGAGCCGGTGACAGATCCTGGCGACCCCCGTCGCCGCCTCGGGGTCGAGTGAGAAGCTCGGCGCAACAGCACACGCGCGCTCTACGAACAGGCGCACCGCCTCGTAGTGCAGTAGCGCCTCGGGCTCTTCCTTGCGACCGGGATCGGGAATGCCGAGCGAAGGCACGCGGAAGACGACCTCTCCCGGAACGCGGAGCGGCTCGCGGCTCGTGGTGAGGACGGTCAATCCGGGCGCTCCCCGGAGCAGCGCGTCGACGAGCGCCGCAGCTGCATTGATCAGGTGCTCGCAATTGTCGAGGACGAGCAGGAGCGTGAGCGGCTCGAGCTCGGCGAGCAGCGCGTCGACCACAGCTTCTCCTCGCAGCGCCTGCAGATCGAGGGCCTCGGCCACCGCGCCGGGGACGAGCACACCTTCGTCGAGCGCGTCCAGCTCGACGAACAGCGCGCCGTCGGCGTACGCGTCCTCGTCGTGCCGGGCGAGCTCGAGCGCGAGCCGCGTCTTGCCGACGCCGCCGGCGCCGGTGAGCGTCAAGAGGCGAGCGTGTGCGAGCAGAGCGGAGAGCTCGCCGAGCTCGTGTTCGCGGCCGACGAAGCTCGACGTCTCGACCGGTAGGGCTGGCCGTGTGCCGCCGACCTCGGCCAGCAGCTCCCAGATCTCCGCGTGCAGATCGGCGAGGCGATCGCGCTCCACGGTTGCCCAGTCGTCGTAGAGGTTCTCGGGCAGCAGCTCGCCGGCATAGAGCGAGAGCGCGCGACGGCAGGCCTGTCCCGTTCGTTCGCGACGGGCTTGCGCTGCCGCCCGCTCGAACGCTTCGACATCGAGATCGGCCTCGAGGCGAAGGACTCCGTCGAGAAGGGTGATCGCCTCTGCTCCGAGCGCTTTCCGCGCCGCGTGAACCGCCTGGTTCAGGTTGTTGGCGGCCGCGCCGGGACCGAGATCCGGCCAGAGCTTGTCCATCGCCTGCTCGCGGTGCAGGCGGTGCCGATCGGCGAGCGCGAGCAGCTTCACCAGCTCCTTCGCCTTGCGCAGGCGCCACGCCGAGTCCGGCACGGGAGCTCCGTCCGCCTCGGCCGCGAAGCCTCCCAGCAGGACAACGCGCGGCTTTCGCTCGTCTGCCATTGGGAGAGCATGACGCCAGGTGTCCCGCGAGTACAATCCGCAACGCCCGGCATCCGCCTCGGAGCTGGAGCGAGATCGTGATAGAGCGAGTCAGAGTCATCGGTTCAGGCCGGGTGGGTTCGGCCGTCAGCGCCCGTTTGCAGGAGCGCGGCGTCGCCGTGAACGCCGACGATCCTGATCTCGTCCTCCTCTGCGTTCCTGACACGGCCATTTCCGACGTGGCCCGGTGCCTGGCACCGGGACAGGGCTGGGTGGGGCACGTCTCGGGGGCGACGCCACTTGCCGCGCTCGAACCGCACGAGCGCCGCTTCTCGGTCCATCCCCTGCAGACCTTCGACCGCAGTGGCGACCCCGCGCAGCTCGACGGCGCCTGGGCAGCGATCAGCGGTGAAACCGAGGAGGCGCTCAGGGTCGCGCGGAACCTCGCCGAGCTGCTCGGGCTGCGACCGTTCGAGCTCGCCGACGAGGATCGGACGCTCTACCACGCCGGTGCCGTTTTCGCCTCGAACTATCTCGTGACGCTGCAGCGCGCGGCGGTGCGGCTCGGAGTTCCCGCCGAAGGGGTCGTGCCGTTGATGACGCGCACGATCGAGAACGGGTTCGACCTCACCGGCCCGATCGCCCGCGGCGACTGGGTGACGGTCGAAGGGCACAAGGACGCGATCCGGGACGCACATCCCGAGCTCGAGAACCTGTACGAGACGCTGGCGGAGGCGACGGTGTTGCTCGCATGAAGGTCGTGCGCAGGATCGCCGAGCTGGAGACGGCTCCAGGCACCGGGCTCGTGCCGACGATGGGAGCTTTCCACGACGGCCACCGCGCCCTGTTCCGCGCGGCGCGCGCCGAGAACGAGCGCGTCGTCGTGTCGCTCTATGTGAATCCGGCGCAGTTCGACCAGGAGGCCGACCTCGAGGCGTACCCGCGCGACGAGGAACGCGATCTCGCGATCGCCGAGGCGGAGGGGGTCGACGTCGTCTTCGCGCCGGACGAGCTGTACCCGGAGGGCTTTGCGACGTGGGTCGTCCCCGATGTGTCCGGGGCCGAGGCTGACGCGCGGCCCGGACATTTCCGCGGCGTGGCGACGGTGTGTCTGAAGCTGTTCAACCTCGTTCATCCCAAACGCGCCTACTTCGGCCAGAAGGACGCGCAACAGGTGGCCGTGATCCGCCGCCTCGTCTTCGATCTCAACGTCCCCGTTGAGATCCGCATCGTCCCGACGGTGCGCGACGCCGACGGCCTCGCCCTCTCGTCTCGCAACGTGCGCCTGTCGCCCGAAGAGCGCGATCGCGCGCTCGGCTTGCCGCATGCGCTCGCGTCCGCGGCAGGCGAACCCAACCCCGTCGCCGCTGCGCGCGCATCGCTCAACGGCCTCGAACCGGATTACGTCGAGCTGCTCGACCTCGGCGACGCCACAGTCCTCGCCGCCGCAGTGCGCGTCGGCTCCACCCGTCTGATCGACAACGTCATCCTGGAAGGAGAGATCCGATGAGCATTCCCGCCGGCAAGCTGGCCGTCCCCGAGCTGATCGCAATGAAGCGGCGCGGCGACAAGATCGTGATGGTCACCGCCTACGACGCGCCGGGCGCGCGCTTCGCCGAGGACGCGGGCATCGACGTGGTTCTCGTCGGGGACACGGCCGCGATGGTCGTGCTCGGCCACTCGGGCACGACGCCCGTGACGGTCGACGAGATGCTCTTCCTGACGCGGACGGTCTCCCGCCAGGTACACCGCCCGATCGTCGTCGGCGACATGCCGTTCGGCTCGTACGAGATCTCGGACGAGGATGCGGTGCGCACTGCCGTGCGCTTCGTCAAGGAGGGCGGCGCGGACATCGTCAAGCTCGAGGGCGCCGGACCGATGGTCTCGCGGGCGCGCGCGATCGTCCAGGCCGGAATCCCGGTCATGGGCCACGTCGGGCTGACGCCGCAGTCGGCGACGATGCTCGGCGGCTTCAAGACGCAGGGCCGGACCGCCGAAGCGGCGCAACGGATCGTCGAGGGAGCGAAGGAGCTGGAGGACGCCGGCTGCTGCTCGCTCGTGCTCGAGGCGGTGCCCGCGCCGGTGGCCGCGCGCATCACGCGGGAAGTCTCGATTCCCACGATCGGGATCGGCGCCGGGGCGGAGTGCGACGGCCAGGTGCTCGTCTATCACGACTTGCTCGGGCTTTCCGAGGGGCATCTCCCCCGCTTCGTCAAGCGGTACGCGAATCTCTCTGCCGAGATCCGCGATGCGCTGACGGCGTACGCCACGGAAGTGCGGACCGGCGTGTTCCCCGAGGAGCAGCACACGTACGCGATGTCCGAAGAGGAGCAAGCCGAGTTCGAGGCCGCGGACCATCCCAAGTAACAGACTGTTACAAGCCTGGTTCTTGTCCAGAGCAGCCGCGTCCAACGAGGGCGTTACTGCGGTTCCACGACACTTAGTAACAGTCTGTTACTAGGAAAGACAGGTCTCGACTAGAGAACTGTCGCGAGGACGACGAGGGCCGGGAGCGCCGCCGCCAGCCCGACCGTCGCGAGACTTCTGCCCCACGTCCAGCCGTGCACGCTGCGGACGCCGATCACGAGCAGGACGGCGCACCACGCGAACGCGAAATAGAGGAGGCCGCCGAAGATCCGGTCGCCCCGGCCGAAGTCGTCTCCTCCCGTGCGGAAGAGGTTCTGCCCGTAGATCAGAATCCGCGCGGGCCAGAGTGTGAACAGCGCAAGTGCGAGCGGCGCTGAGGAGAGCGCGAGGACACTTCGCGCTCGCTGATAGCTGCCGAGGCTGCCGAAGCGGCGTGCCGCGCCGTAGAG
>DASSLB010000053.1:0-8196 GCA_035689945.1 Gaiellaceae bacterium
TCGAGCGCCATCTCGGCGAGCTTCTGCTGCGTGAGCTGGTAGCCCGCGATCGGCTTGCCGAAGACGATTCGCTCCTTCGCGTAGTCGAGCGCCGCCTCGAAACATGCGCGGCCGGCGCCGACCGATCCCCAGACGATCCCGTACCGCGCTTCGTTCAGGCAGGAGAGCGGCCCGCGCAGCGACGAGACCTCGGGGAAGCGGTTCTCTTCGGGCACGCGCACGTCGCGCAGGACGAGTTCCGACGTGATCGACGCGCGCAGCGACATCTTCTTGTGCATCTCCGGCGCCTCGAATCCCTTCATGCCGCGCTCGACGAGGAAGCCGTTGATCTCGCCGTCCTCGGTGCGCGCCCAGACGACGGCGACATCGGCGATCGTGCCGTTCGTGATCCACATCTTCGACCCGTTGAGGATCCAGTCGGAGCCGTCGCGCTTCGCCGTCGTGCGCATCGAGCCGGGATCCGACCCCGCGTCGGGCTCGGTCAGGCCGAAGCAGCCGATCGCCTCGCCGGTGTGCATCGGCGGCAGCCAGCGCTGCTTCTGCTCCTCCGAGCCCCAGCGCCAGATCGCGAACATCGCGAGCGACCCCTGGACCGAAACGAAGCTGCGCACGCCCGAGTCGCCGGCCTCGAGCTCCATGCATGTGAGCCCGTACATGACCGAGCTCGCGCCCGGGAGGCCATAGCCCTCGAGGTGCATCCCGAACAGGCCGAGGCGCCCGAACTCCTGCGCCAGCTCCCGCGGCAGGATCGCCTGCTCGAACCAGTCGCCGACCTCGGGGAGGATGCGCTCACGCACGAACTGCCGCACGGTGTCGCGAATCGCGCGCTCCTCGTCATCGAGGAGTGCATCGAGCGCGAGGAAGTCGCGCGGGTCGAGTTCGGTCTTCTTCGCGGTCGTCGCCACCCCCGCATCGTATTGATCTAGCGGAAGAACGGTTTCCGAGCTATGTTTGACTGACCAGTCAATCAAGCGCGGCGGAGTACTGGATGGTCGCAATCGAAGAGAGCAAGGCGGCTGCGGCGGCAGCGGGCGTCTCCTTTGCCCTGACGGAGGAGCAGAAGGAGCTGCGCCGGCTCGCCCATGCGTTCGCCGAGCGGGAGATCCGGCCGCGCGAAGCCGAGCACGACGCTGAGCAGCGGCATCCCGCGGAGCTCATCGCCCATGCGCACTCCCTTGGCCTGATGAACCTCCACGTGCCGGCCGAGTACGGGGGCCTCGGTCTCTCCGCGTTCGACGGGATGCTCGTCGGCGAGGAGATCAACTGGGGCTGCACCGGGATCGGGACGTCCATCCTCGCGAACGGTCTTGGCTCCGCCCCGGTCATCATCTTCGGCTCGCCCGAGCAGAAGGTGCGCTGGTTGACGCCGCTCGCCGAGCAACCGATCCTCTGCTCGTTCGCGCTCACGGAGCCGGGCGCGGGCTCCGACGTCGCCGCATTGCGCGCGACCGCCATGCGCGACGGCAACGAGTACGTCCTCAACGGTTCGAAGACCTTCATCACGAACGCGGGCCACGCCCAGTGGTCGGTCGTGTTCGCGAAGACGGATCCGGCCGGTGGTCGCCGCGGGATCTCGGCGTTCATCGTCCCGATGGGCCTGCCGGGCGTGACGATCGAGAAGCACCTCGAGAAGATGGGGCAGCGCGCCACCGACACCTCGGCGTTCGCGCTCCACGACGTCCGTGTGCCGGCCGAGAACCGCCTCGGCGAGGAGGGAGACGGCTTCAAGGTCGCGATGGCGACGCTCGATTTCACGCGGCCGGGAACCGCAATCGGCGCCGTGGCCGTCGCGCAGGCGGCGTACGAGCACGCGCTCGCCTACTCGAAGGAGCGCGTGACGTTCGACCTCCCGATCGCGATGCACCAGGCGGTCGGCTTCATGGTCGCCGACATGGCGACGGAGATTCAGGCTGCACGCCTCCTCTGCTGGCAGGCGGCTTGGATGCTGGATCAGGGGATGGGACGCGAGGCCACGCTGTACTCCTCGTTCGCCAAGCGTTTCGCAGCCGACACCGCGATGAAGGTCACGACCGACGCGGTTCAGGTGCTGGGCGGCTACGGCTACATCAAGGAGTACCCGGTCGAGAAGCTCATGCGCGACGCAAAGCTCTTCCAGATCTACGAAGGCACGTCGCAGATCCAGCGGCTCGTGATCGCGCGCGAGATCTACACGCCGAAGGGCTAGGGTCGCGGGGCAGCCTCTGCTGCCTCGATCGCGTCGACGAGCCAGTCCGGAGTGCGCGTCGGTCGCAACGTGACGGCGTCGACACAGGCGTGCTCGGTGTGTCCGTCGGCGATGAGCTCGTCGCCGCGGACGATCGAGTACTCGTAGCGAAACCGCGCGCCGCGCAGCCCGACGCAGCGTGTGTGCACGACGAGCTCGTCGTCGAACACCGCCGGCAGGCGGTAGCGGCAGAGGGACTCGAGGACGAGCGCCTCGACCCCGTGGTCACGCAGCGCCTGATAGCCGCCGGCGAACTTGCGCAGGTACTCGACGCGCGCAACCTCGAACCAGACGAGGTACTGAGAGTTGTGCGCGACGCCCTGCGCATCCGTGTCGGCGAAGCGCACGCGAATCGGAACCGAGAACGTGTAACCGTCCATCTCCTGTTCAGTATCTCGACATGAGCGTCGACCGTCTGGCAGAGCTGTTGCGGGGGCGGCAGCCCTGCGTCGTCCTCACGGGCGCCGGCATCAGCACCGAGTCGGGGATTCCGGACTTCCGGTCGGCGGGAGGCATCTGGGAGCGGTACGACCCTTTCGAGGTCGCGAACATCGACTCACTGCGCCGCGACCCCGCCCGGGTCTGGGAGTTCTATGCGCTCCGGCTCGACGCGCTCGAGCAGGCGGAGCCGAACGACGGCCACCGCGCTCTCGCCGAGCTCGAGCAACACGGTTGGATCCGCGCGATCGTGACGCAGAACGTCGACGGGCTCCACCAGCGCGCCGGCTCGCGGGACGTCGTAGAGGTGCACGGCTCACTGCGCGAAGCCGAGTGTCTTGCGTGCGGCGTCCGCGTGCGGATGGCCGACGCGATCGCCTCGCTACCGCTCCCGGCGTGTCCGGAATGCGGCGAGGTCTTGAAGCCCGGCGTCGTGATGTTCGGCGAGCTGCTTCCGGTCGACGCGATCGAACGGGCGCAGCAGCTGGCGGCCGAGGCGGGTCTTCTCCTCGTCGTCGGCTCCTCGCTCGAAGTGCATCCGGTCGCCGCGTTGCCCGGCGAAACGCTGGCCGCGGGCGGGTGTCTCGCCGTGGTCAACCGCGGCGGGACACCCTGGGATTCCCGCGCCGAGGTCGTTCTCGACGCCGGTGCGGGGGAAACGCTGCGCGCGGTTGCGGCCGCACTCGATATCTTGGGGAGCGATGGCTGAACGGAACAAGGATCTGCTGGGCCGGCTGGCCGACCTGAGCGAGGAAGCGGTCCAGCGGCTCGCCGACGCACCGGGTGCCGACCGCGCCCTCCAGGCGCTCAAGGCTCTGGGCGACAAGGTCGACGAGCTGCAGCGGCGGACGAAGGGCTTCGAGGAGCTCGAGAAACGTCTCAGCGCGCTCGAGAAGAGGATGGACGCCATGGCGAAGCCGCCTCGCACGACCGGGTCAGCCGGCGCCCCGTCGAAGCCGCGCGGCTCGGCGCCGAAGAAGACCTGATTCCTCCAGCGCGGCGGCCGCCGTCGCGAGGAGCAGTCCGCCGACGATGTCCGTCGGCGTGTGAAAGCCCGCGAGCTCGAGCAGCACGGCGACTGCCACGAGCCACACGGCCAGAACTGAGCGGAGGCGCGGCCACGCGGCGGCGGCCGCGGCGGCGACGATCGCGCAGCGGAGGGCGTGACCGCTCGGCCATGACGTGTCGAACGCGACGAGATGCGCGCCGTGCCGGTAGAGCGCTGGGCGCGTGAGCGCGTGCCGGAAGACGAGCTCGATGGCGACCGCGGCGATCCACAGGGCGATCCAAGTGGCGTTACGCAGCTTCCACGCCGCCGTGGAGACGAGCAGGAACGAGATCACGACCTGCCCCGGTAGGGTCACGATCTGCGCGACCGCGGCGCCGACGGGATGGAACTGCGCGTGCAGGAGGGGCACTACCGACTCGAGCAGCGTCGGCGGCGCCGACGACCCGCCCGCGGACGGCATCGCGTGGTCGACGGCCCACTGGTCGAGACCGGTCAGCGCGCCCGAGGCAACGAGAGCTGCCAAAGCGGCGAACGCGGCGCAGGCGGTAGCCGCGACGCTACGCAGCCGGCACCCGTAGCCGGAGCGCGCCCGGCACGACCTCGAAGCGCGCGGGCGTCGTCCCGATCGGCTCGCCGTCGACCTCGAGTGGCAGCGGCTCGGCCGCCTCGATCCCTACGGTCGAAGACCGCAGGAGCTCCACCTTCGGGTGCGAGAGGTAGCGACCGCTGTACAGCTTCGGCGCGGTCGTCAGGAAGTCGAGCTTGTTCACGTCGCCGATCGTCACGACGTCGAAAAGGCCGTCGTCCTGCCCGGCGTCGGGCGCCAGCTTCATCCCGCCTCCGTGGAAGTTGCCGTTCGCGACGATCACGTCGTGGAGGCGGCCTTCGCGCCGCACGCCGTCGTCCAGCTGGACGACGACTTCCGTGTTCTGCCACGCGAGAAACTCGCGCGTCAGCGCATAGAAGAACGTCGCCCTCCCGCCCAGCATCTTGGACATCGCGTTCGCCCGCCGCGCCACGGAGCCGCTCATACCGGCTGAGCCGACGTTCGCAAAGAAGCGCACCGGGCTGCCCTCGCACTCGACGCGGCCGACGTCGATCGTCCTCGTCCCGCCTTCGAGCACCGTGCGAACGGCGTCGTCGAAGCCTTCCGGGATGCCGTGGGTGCGGCCGAAGTCCTCGCCCGTGCCCAATGGGAGGAGCGCGATCTCCGCGCCCGTCCCGGCGACGCCGTTCACGACCTCGTTCACCGTCCCGTCGCCGCCGACGACGACGAGCAGCGAGTCTCGGGCTTCCCGCGCAACCTCGGCGAGGTGCCCCGGGAACTCCGACAAGACCTCCTCGCCGCGCAGGCCGAGCGCGGCCGCCTGTTCTCGCAGCTTGGGCCAGCGCTTGCCGGTTGCGCCGTTGCCGGCCGCCGGATTGACGAGGAAGAGGATCCCGCTAATCGTGGGTGACGGTCATCAGCGCGACGCGCGTCATGCGATCGACCGCAGCGCGCAGCTCATCGTCGGAGATCCGCTCGAAGACGCCCTCGACGACGATGTCCGACACGGTGAGGAGACATCCGCCGTGGATGCCCTGCACCCGGCCGATTCCGCCGAGAGCCGCGACCGTGAAGAGCGACGCCGCCTCCATCTCGACCCCCAGAACGCCGCGGCCCGACCACCGCGCGTACTGGCCGTCGTCCGAGTTGTAGAAGACGTCGCTCGAGACGATCGGCCCGACGTGCATGGGTTGGTCGAGCTCCTTCGCCGCGTGCACCGCGCCGTGGATCAGTTCCCACGAGGCCGTCGGGCAATGCGGCTCGTTCCCGACCAGGTGCTGTGCCGTCGAGTCGGCCGGGACGGCGGTCAGCGCAACGATCAGGTCGCCGAGCGCGTGGTGCGGCTGGAGCCCGCCGCAGGTGCCGACGCGCATCAGGCGCGTGCACCCGAGCTGGATCAGCTCCTCGAAGACGATCGTCGCGGCGGGACAGCCCATTCCGGTGCCCTGCACCGACACGGGTTTGCCCTCCCAGGTGCCTGTGAAGCCGAGTAGCCCGCGCTCGCCGTTCACCTGCTTCGGATCGTCGAGGTACGTCTCGGCGATGTACTTCGCGCGCAGCGGGTCGCCGGGGAGAAGGACGGCGTCGGCGTAGTCGCCTGGTTCGGCTCTCAAGTGGATTGGCATTTGGCGACTCTAACTGGATGGAAAGATTCCGCCATGACCGCAACGGTCTCGCCGACGCTCGATCAGGTGCTCGCCTTCTGCGCCGAGGAGCCGGTGGAGCGCGTGTTCCTCGAGGACATCGCGCGCCGCGGCCTTGGCCGCTTCTCGGCGGTCGCCGAGCGGCGCAGTGGGCGGCTCCAGGCGCTCTGTCACGTCGGTGCGAATGTCGTGCCGTCGGGGGACGGTTGCGCAGCGTTCGCCGAAGCAGCGGCGCACACCGGCGCGCGGATGATGATCGGCGAGGAGCGTGCGGTCGGCGACCTGTGGGAGGCGGCCTGGCGTGGAATGCCTCAGCCGCGCGACGATCGTCCGGGCCAGCCGGTCTATGCCCTCCGCGACCCGCCGCAGCCGGGGGAGACGGAGCTCCGTCCGGCCCGTCTATCCGATCTCGACCTGCTGGTGCCCGCATGCGCTGACGCGCACCGCGAGGAGATCGGAGTCGACCCGCTCAGGCGCGACGCCGAAGGCTTCCGCTGGCGAACGCGCCAGCAGATCGAGGAGGGGCGCTCCTGGCTCTGGGTCGAAGAAGGCGTGATCCGGTTCAAGGCCGAGGCGTCGGCGTGGACGCCTGCGGCGGTGCAGCTGCAGCAGGTCTGGGTCGACCCGCGGGCGCGGCGACAGGGCTACGCACGCCGGGCACTCGCCGATCTGTGCCGCCTGCTGCTCGAGCATGTGCCGGCCGTGTGCCTCTTCGTGCGGCCCGAGAACGAGCCCGCGCTCCGCCTCTATGACGCGATCGGGATGGCCCGCGAGCTGACCTACCGCTCCCTCGTTTTCTAGGCACAATCGACGGATGGATGAGCTGCGCCACCGCGTCGAGCGGTTCATTCGCGAGCACGAGCTGATTCCGTCCGGCGGCGAGGTCACGTGCCTCGTCTCGGGCGGCGCCGACTCGACCTGTCTCTGGCATCTGCTCGGCTCACTCGGCTACCGCGTCTCGGCGCTCCACGTGAATCACAAGCTCCGCGGCTCAGACTCCGAGGAGGACGCCCGCTTCTGCGCCGACGCGCTCGGCGCCGAGGTGGTGGAGCTCGACGGCAGCGGCCTTTCCGAGGCGGCCCTGCGCGAACAGCGCCGCTCGGTCGGCCGCGACAGGCTCCGCGCGACCGGGCACACAGCCTCGGACCAGGTCGAGACGATCCTCTACCGACTCGTCTCCCGCGGCGCGGCGACCGGCATGGCACCGCGCCGCGACGACGGCGTCGTGCACCCGCTCCTGCCGTTGTGGCGTGAGGAGACGGAGGCGTACTGCCACGCGGGCGGGCTCGACTTCCGCCAAGACGCTTCGAACGCCGACACGAAGCGCGGCCTGATCCGCGACGAGATCCTGCCGCTCTTGCGCCGGCTCCATCCCGCTGCCGACGAGAACCTCCTGGGCGCCCTCGACAGCCGCGCCACGCTGCCGCCGGCGCTCGCCGAGCTGCTCGCCGCGCCCGTGGGTTCGAAGCGCGTCGACCTCGGCGGCGGGCTCCAGGCGGTGCGCGAGCACGAGCGGCTCTGGCTCGAGCATGGCCCGGTCGAGCTGGCCGGCGAGATCCGCTGGGGCGAGTGGATCATCCGCTCCGAGCTCCAAGGGCTTAGAGTGCGTGGATGGAGGCCCGGCGACCGACTCGCAGGTAGGAGGCGGAAAATCCAGGACGTGTTCGTCGACGCGAAGGTGCCGCGCTCGGAGCGCGAGGCGTGGCCGCTCGTCGTGCGCGGCGACGAGGTCGTAGCGGTGCCCGGCCTCGTCGAGCACCCGGAGGTCGAAGCTGTCCGCGGCTGAGCTCGAGCGCGCTGTGACGGAGGTCCTGATCGAGGAGGACGACCTCCAGCGCCGCATCGGCGACCTCGGCGCGGAGATCTCCTCCGATTACGAGGGACGCGACCTGCTCCTCGTCGGCGTTCTCAAGGGCGCCGTCTTCTTCCTTGCCGACCTGATGCGGCACCTGACAGTGCCGTGCGAGATCGACTTCATGGCGATCTCGAGCTACGGTGCGTCCACCGATTCCTCGGGGGTCGTACGGATCCTCAAGGACCTCGACATCAACATCGAAGGGCGGCACGTGCTGGTCGTCGAGGACATCATCGACTCGGGTCTCACGCTGTCGTACCTCGTGCGGAACCTCGAGGCGCGCGAGCCCGCGTCGCTCGAGGTCTGCGCGCTCCTGACGAAGCCCGAACGGCGCGAAATCGACGTGCCTGTGCGCTACACGGGCTTCGAGATTCCGAACCGGTTCGTGATCGGCTACGGGCTCGACTTCGCGGAGCGCTACCGCAATCTCCCGTACGTCGGCGTGCTCGACGAGTCGCTCGTGCTCGAAGGCGCGTAGCC
>DASSLB010000054.1:0-3564 GCA_035689945.1 Gaiellaceae bacterium
GAGGCCGCAAACGCAGTACTGGCATGCCGCTGACCGTCGGCACCGCAGGTCACATCGACCACGGCAAGACGGCGCTCGTCGAGGCGCTGACCGGGAAGAACACCGACCGGCTGCCAGAGGAACACGAGCGCGGCATCTCGATCGACCTCGGCTACGCGCCGCTCGAGCTGCCGGACGGCACGAGCCTCTCCGTCGTCGACGTCCCGGGGCACGAGCGGTTCGTGCGGACGATGGTCGCGGGCGCAAGCGGAATCGACCTCTTCCTGCTCGTGATCGACGCCGGTGAGGGAGCGCGGCCCCAGACGCACGAGCACCTCGCGATCCTGCGGTTGCTCGGGATCGAGCACGGTGTCGTCGCGCTCACGAAGTCCGACCTCGTCGACTCCGAGACGCTCGAGCTCGCGCGTGCCGAGGCGGAGGAGCTCGTCCCCGGCGCCCCGGTCGTCGCGACGAGCGCGCGCACCGGCGCCGGGCTCGACGAGCTGAGGGCCGCGATGACAGAGGTCGCGGCGCAGGTCTCGCGACACGACCCCGGAGGTGCCGCGCGGCTTCACGTCGACCGCTCGTTCACGCTCCACGGCATCGGAACCGTCGCAACCGGCACGCTCTGGTCGGGGACGATCTGCGAGGGGGACGAGCTCCGCGTGGAACCGCGCGGCCGGAGCGTTCGTGTGCGGAGCGTGCAGGTGCACGACAGGCCGGTCGAGCGAGCCGAGGCCGGGCAGCGCGTCGCCGTCTCCCTCCCCGGCGTGGAGCGGCGGGAGTTGCGCCGGGGCGACGCCCTCGTCACACCTGGCTCCGTCCGGCCGAGCTTCCGGCTCGATGTGCTGCTCGCGCCTCTCGAGGAGGTTCCGACCCGCGTCATGCTCCACCACGGCACCGCGGAGGCCGTTGCTCGTGTCGCACGCGCCGGCGAACACTTCGCCCAGCTGCGCCTCTCACGCCCTGTCATTGCGGCGCCCGGCGACCATGTCGTCCTTCGCGCCGGAACGACGGTCGCCGGGGGAGTCGTCCTCGATCCCGATCCGCCGCGCCACGCCGACCTCGCCCGGTTCGAGGCGCTCGAGCGGGGCGAGACGCTCGTCCACGCTCCGGTGCGCGTGGACGGAGAGTGGCGCTGGTCGGACGGATGGCTCGAGGAGCTGCGTGCCGACCTCGAGCGGGCGATCGACGCCGCAGATCCGCTCGACCCGGGGGTCCCGGTTCCCGCGGGCGAGTGGTCGAAGGCCGTCCTCCCCCACCTCGGCCTCGAGTTGCGCGGCGCGAAGCTCTACCGCCCGGGCGCCGCCGCCGAGCTCGGCGAGCGCGCCGGGGCAGCGGAGGCGCTGGCGGCGCAGCTCGGGGTCGAGCCGGTGCGGGTCGAAGCTGCGCAGCTCGCCCGCTTCCTCGAGGAGCAGGGCCGGCTCGTGCGGGTCGGCGACGGCTTCGCGATCTCGCCGGAGGCGTACGAGCAGGCACGTGCTGTCCTCGTGGACGGCATCACGCTCGCCCAGTTCCGGGATGCGCTCGGTGTCGGTAGGAAGACGGCGCAGCTCTACCTCGAGCGCTTCGACGCCGACGGGGTGACGCGGCGCGTCGGAGATGCGAGAGTCCTACGCCGGAGGCGATGAACGTCCGCGACCTGATCGAGCGCTACAACGCTGCGTGGAACGCGCAGGACCTCGACGCGATCCACGAGCTCCACGACCCGGACATCGTCTTCGACAATCACACGGCAGGCGAGCGCGCGGAGGGCGCGGAAGCGGTGCGCGAGCACATCGCGCGGATTTTCCGCAACAACCCGACGCTGCGCTTCACGACGCGGTCGTTCTACGCCGGCGAGGACTTCGCCGTGTGCGAGTGGACGGCGACGACCGGCTCGAAGGAATGGGACGGCGTGGACGTGTTCCCGCTCAGGGACGGGCTGATTCTGCGGAAGGACGTGTACTCGTCCTCGCACCGTCCACGCGAACGTTGAGCTGAAGCACGTCCGGGCGGCTGTAGTGGCCGACCGGGTCGAAGCGCTGCCGTTCGGCGAGCAGGCGCGCCGGGTCGAGTTCCGCGTAGAGGATCCCCTCCTCGTCGTACAGCGGGCCGGCGAGGTACGAACCGTCGGGCGCGAGGATGGCGCTTCCGCCGCGGCCGATCGTTCCCGCACCCTCGATCTCGGCGGCCAGCGGGAAGTCGGTTGGGTATGCGGATTCGCGCTGGAAATGCGCCGGCGCGACGACGTACGCGCGACTCTCGCGTGCGATGTGGACGAGCGTCTGTTGCCATGCGTCGCCGTCGTCGGCGGTCGACGCGACGTAGATCTCCACGCCGGACTCGTAGAGGGCGACGCGCGCGAGCGGCATGTAGTTCTCCCAGCAGATCAGTCCGCCGATGCGGCCGAAACCGGTCTCCACCGCTTCGAGGCCGCGGCCGTCGCCCTGGCCCCAGACGAGCCGCTCGTGGTTCGTCGGCACGAGCTTGCGGTGATGCAGGGCGAGCTCGCCGGAAGGCGAGTGGTAGAGGAGCGCGTTGTAGATCGTTCCCGGGCGCTCGGGATCGACCTCGTTCACGCCGGTCACGATCCAGATGCCGAGCTCCTGCGCGGCCGCGCCGATCCGCCGCTCGGCGGGTGAGCCGACGGCGACCGACTCCTGCGCGAGGCGCGCGAATGTCTCCTTCGCCCCGCTCGCCTCCCAACCGGCGAACGCCTTCGCCCAGACCGACGACGGATAGACCGGGACGAACGTCTCCGGGAACACGACGAGCTCGGCGCCTTCGCGCGCAGCCTCGGCGGCGACCGTCTCGAGCTTGTCGAGCGTCGCTTCACGATCGAGCACGACGGGCTCGACCTGCACGCATGCAATCTTGACCGGGCGCTCCATGCTCGGAGCCTACTCCGGCGCGCCGTGTCCGCCGCCGCCCGGAGTCTCGACGCGGACGACGTCCCCCGCACGCAGCTGGCAAGTCAGCTTCGGGGGCTGCTCCTCTCCGTTCACGAGCGTGCGGCCGCGCGCGCCGTCCTGTCCACCGGCTCTCCCGGGCGGCGCATGGCGCCGACGCTCGGCGAGCACCGAGAGCCGGCAGTCTTCGAGCACGCGCAGCTCGCGCACGACTCCGTCGCCGCCGCGGTGCGCGCCGACCCCACCCGAGCCGTGCCGCAGCTCCCAGCGCTCGATTCGCAGGGGGTACTCGAGCTCGACGGCCTCGACCGGCGTCGCGAACGTGTTCGACATCGCGACATGGACGGCGCTCGGGCCGTCGGCGTCCGGGCACGCGCCCTGTCCGCCGCCCACCGTCTCGTAGTACGTGAAGCGGTCGTTGCCGAAGGCGAGGTTGTTCATCGTCCCCTCGCCCGCCGCGGGCACCGGCACGAGCCGGCCGAACGCTGCGAAGACGAGATCGACGATGCGCGAGGAGGTCTCGGTGTTGCCGGCGACCACCGCAGCCGGCGATCGTGCATTGACGAGGCAGCCCTCCGGCGCGGTCACCGTGACGGGAGCGAAGGCGCCGCCCGAAGCGGGCAGGTCCGGCTCGGTGAGGCAGCGGACGACGAAGTAGCAGGCGGACTTCGTCACCGCGAGCGGACAGTTGAGG
>DASSLB010000055.1:0-3716 GCA_035689945.1 Gaiellaceae bacterium
GGACATCGGCGGGCTCTCGACGAACCTCCACCTCGACACGGGCGCGCCGACCGTCTTCGTCTACGACGGGCACGCCGGCGGGGTCGGGATCGCGGCCCGCGGCTTCGACCAGTTCGAGGGTTGGGTCGCGGATACGGCCGAGCTCCTCGCCGGTTGCCCGTGCGAGCGCGGCTGTCCCTCCTGCGTCCAGAGCCCGAAGTGCGGGAACCTCAACGAGTTCCTCGACAAGGCCGGGGCGCTCACGCTGCTGCGCCGTATGCTCGCCGCGTGACCAGGATCCTCGTCCGGCCGCCCGCGCTGGAGGACATTCCGTCGTGGCGGGAGCTCGGCTGGCGCGCCGAGCCGGACCCGATCGGCCTCGCCGACGAGCACGCGCGGTTCCGCGCCGCGCTTGCGAACGCCGGCGCCGACGTGATCGAGGCACGCGGGGAGCCTGGGAACCTCGACTCGATCTACGTCTACGACCCGGTGCTGGTGACACCGGAGGGAGCGATCCTGCTCCAGCCCGGGAAGGCCGGCCGCCGCGGCGAGCCGGACGCGCTCGCGGGGGACCTGCCTCTGCCCGTGCTCGGACGGCTCGAGGGCCACGAGCTCGCCGAAGGTGGCGACACCGTTTGGCTGGACGGCCGAACGCTGCTCGTCGGCCACACGTATCGCACGAATGCGGCCGGGATCGAGGCGCTCCGCCGGCTGCTCCCGGAAGTGAACGTGCTCGCGTTCCCGCTCCCACACTTCCACGGCCACGGCGAAGTGCTCCACCTGCGCTCGCTGCTGAACCCGATAGCGCCGAAGCTCGCCGTCGCATACCTGCCGCTGATGCCCGTCCCGCTCGTCGAACTGCTCGAGGAGCGTGGCATCCAGGTCGTCGAGGTGCCCGACGAGGAGTTCGGGACGATGGGCCCGAACGTCCTTGGACTCCCGAGAGGACGCGCTCTCGCTATCGCCGGGAATCGGGTCACGAAACAGCGCCTCGAGGAGGCCGGTGTTGAGGTCGTCGAGTACGCGGGCGACGAGATCTCGCGCAAGGGCGACGGTGGCCCGACGTGTTTGACCTTGCCTGTCGATTTCGACGCCCCATGTTCGTCGTAGAGGCGTCAACAAGTCCGAAGGAGGAGACCATGCAGTACATGCTCCTGATCTACAGCCCGCCAGGTGACTGGGAGTCGATCCCGGCAGAGCAGCGGCAGGCGATCAGCGAGGCCTACTTCCACTTCACCGAGGAGTTGCGGGGAAGCGGGAAGATGGTGGCCGGCGACGCCCTCCAGCCGATCTCGACGGCGACGTCGGTTCGTGTCCGCGACGGCGAGACCCTGACGACCGACGGGCCTTTCGCCGAGACGAAGGAAGTGCTCGGCGGGTACTACCTGATCGACGTCGACACGCTCGACGAGGCGCTCGAGTGGGCGGCCAAGATCCCGGGCTCCGCCTACGGCACCATCGAGGTGCGCCCTGTCGTCACCGATTACGAGACGGTTTCATAGAGGAGCTCGCCCGCGCCTACCGCGACGAGCGCGCCCGCTCGATCGCGATCCTCGGCCGCGTCCTCGGTGATCTCGACCTCGCCGAGGACGCGGTGCAGGACGCGTTCGTCAAGGCGGCCGAGCGCTGGCCGCGCGACGGCGTTCCGGCGAATCCCGGTGCGTGGATCGTGGCGACGGCGCGGAACCGGGCGATCGACCGGATCCGCCGCGAGCAGACGCTCGCGCGCAAGACGGAGCTGCTGGCGCGCGCCGAGGAGCTCCCGGCAGACGAGGAGGCTGTGATCCCCGACGAACGACTCGAGCTGATCTTTGCCTGCTGCCACCCGGCTCTCGCGCCGGAGGCGCAAGTCGCGCTCACGTTGAGCCTCGTCGGCGGGCTCACCACACCTGAGATCGCGCGCGCCTTCCTTCTGCCTGAGGCGACGCTGGCGCAGAGGCTCGTCCGGGCGAAGCGGAAGATCCGCGACGCCGGGATCCCGCTGCGTGTCCCGCCGGAGCACCTCCTGCCGGATCGTCTGCGCACCGCGCTGGCCACGATCTACCTCGTCTTCAACGCCGGCTACGGCCCGCCGGTGCGGGTCGAGCTCTGCGGGGAGGCGATTCGCCTGGCTGCGGTCCTCGCGACCCTGATGCCCGACGAGGCCGAAGCGCACGGCCTGCATGCGCTCCTCCTCCTCCAGGACGCCCGCCGTGACGCGCGCGTCTCGCCGAGCGGCGAGCTCATGCTGCTCGACGAGCAGGATCGCACCCTCTGGGACGGCGACGAGATCGAGCAGGGACGGCGCGCGCTCGATCGTGCGATGACGCTGCGCTCGCCCGGCCCGTACCAGCTACAGGCGGCGATCGCCTCGCTCCATTTCGACGAGACGACCGACTGGGTGCAGATCGCTCTGCTCTACAGCCGCCTCGCGGAGCTCAACCTCTCACCCGTGGTGGAGCTGAACCGGGCCGTCGCCGTTGCGATGGCCGACGGTCCTGAGCGAGGCCTCGAGCTCGTCGACGCGCTGGCCGGCCTCGAGCAGTACCACCTCTGGCACTCGACCCGCGCCGACCTGCTGCATCGCCTGGGCCGCGACGAGGAGGCGGCTTCCGCTTACGGGCGTGCGCTCGAGCTCGCTCCGAGCGAGACCGAGCGCACATTCCTCCAAACGCGCCTCGCCACCGCGCGCTAGTACGCCGTGGCGAGCACCTGCTTGCGCCGGAGCTCGAGCAGGGACACGACCTGCGACGTCGGCTTGAACGGGTCGTAGACCGTGGCGCCGTCGTCGACCGAAACCGCCGCCACCGGGACGCCGTCGACGTCTGCGACGATCCAGTCGCCGTCATGCAGCGGCCGCTCACTCAGAGACGCCAGGCGCTCGAGCTCCTCGCGGCACTTGCTCAACCTCAGCTCGATCGACTTCCGGACCGGCTGCGGCGCATGGAACGAGGCCTCACGCGCTCTGCGATACCGCACGGCGTCGCGGTGAAAGTCCGCGATCCGGGCCGCCGCGACCTGACGAATCAGCTCGGGATGCAACACAACTCCTCCTCTCCGTGCTACCCTAACCACTGTTCCGAGATTACCAGTTACGTAACTGCCAACGCAAGGACACTGGTTACGACTTTACATTCGCAGCTCGATCTCGTTCGCGACTACGTGAACACGTTCGACTTCGAGACCGGCATCGACACCATCTCGTCGCCTGACGAGTTGGCGATGTGGTTCTCGGAGCAGGGCCTCGTCGACGATCTCGTCGAGCCGACCGGCGAAGAGCACGCGGACGCTCTGGCCGTGCGCGAGGCGATCCGCGACC
Source organism: Gaiellaceae bacterium (assembly GCA_035689945.1). GTDB lineage: Bacteria > Actinomycetota > Thermoleophilia > Gaiellales > Gaiellaceae > Palsa-739. Next base: position 3,278 of record DASSLB010000055.1, read on the forward strand.
TGCTCCTCGCGAATAACGGGGTCCCGGCCGACGGCGAAGCCGCCTCGCAGACGCTTGAAGCCGCGGGACGTGCAGCCAGACTCGGAGTCCGGTTCGAGAACGGGCGGCCGCTTCTCGTTCCCGAGGGAGACGGGGCGCGCGCAGCGATCGGGCGCATCGTCGCGGCCGTCGCCGAGCTGGCGCCGACCGACGAGTGGAAGCGGCTCAAAGGCTGTCGCGACGAGAACTGCCGCGTCGCCTTCTACGACAAGTCGCGCAACCGCTCACGCGCCTGGTGCTCGATGGAGGTGTGCGGCAACCGCGAGAAGGCGCGCAGCTTCCGGCAGCGCCACGCGCACGCTCGTTAGCTACGCCCAGGGAAGACGGGCCCAGCTCGGCGGCCGCTCGCGCCGGTAACGCTCGACCGTCGCGTATGCCTGCCTCCAGTCAGAGGTCGTCT
>DASSLB010000056.1:0-4569 GCA_035689945.1 Gaiellaceae bacterium
CTCGAAGGAGAGCCGCCGGGCATCTACACGTACCTCGGCTGCGAGCGGCTCGCGACGCCGATCGCCGAGAACGGCGCCGACCTCGTCCTGCACGGGCACGCCCACGGCGGCTCGTTCGAAGGTTGCATCGGCGAGATTCCGGTCTACAACGTCGCCGTCCACGTCACCGGACGCAACTTCTGGATCTTCGAGCTCGACGGCAGCGGGGTGCGGCGAGGCGGCGAGGTCGTGGAGGTGCGCGAGCCTCCCGAGTAGCTAGGTTTGGCGGCATGGAGGGCCGGGTCGCACGCATTGCGATCGCGCCGGTGAAGGCGCTGCATGTCGTGGAGAGGGACGAGGTCGAGCTCGCGCACACGGGCGTCGCGGGCGACCGCCGCTTCTGGATGGTCGACGCAGACGGCAGGCTGGTTAACGACAAGATCCATCCCCACCTGCTGCGCGTTCGGGCCGAGTGGGACGAGGCGACGCGAGAGCTGGGGCTCGAGTTTCCGGACGGTCGGCGCGTCGAGGGCGTCATCGAGCTCGGCGACCCCGTCGAGGCGACGATGTACGGCCAGCCGCACGCGTCCCGCACAGTGGTCGGGCCCTGGCAGGACGCGTTGTCCGAGTACGCCGGTGAGCCGGTGACGTTCCTCTGGTCGGAGCGCGGCGCCGTCGACCGCGGCGTGGGCGGCGGCGCCGTGACCATGATCTCGCGCGCTTCGCTCGAGCGGCTCCGACAGGAGGCGGGCGCGGTCGATGCGGTCGACGGGCGCCGCTTCCGGATGCTGTTCGAGATCGACGGAGTCGGGGAGCACGACGAGGACGAGTGGTTCGGCCAGCGTGTCGCGATCGGTGACGCGGTCGTCGCCCCGGTCGGCGACGTGGGCCGCTGTGTCGTGACGACGAAGAACCCGGACACCGGGGAGACGGATCTCGACACGCTGAAGACGCTGGCCGACTATCGCCGGGAGGGGCGCACCGAGCCGCTGCCGTTCGGCATCCACGCGGCCGTCGTCCAGCCGGGCCGCGTCCGTGTGGGCGACGCCGTGCGCGCTCTCGAGCGCGACCCGGTGGCGACATAGCAGAGTGGCTATGCTCTAGCCGTGGTGGCGAGAGCGCGCACAGAGGAAAAGGGGCCCGTCGAGCGGCTGCACGAGCGGATCATCGCGGGTGACCGCGGCTGGTTCTTCGCGCAGATCGCCGACCGGGTCTCCGAGCAGCGCGTCGCGAAAGGCCTCTCCCAGCGCGAGCTCGCGGAGCGCTGCGGCACGACGCAGTCCGCCATCGCTCGCCTCGAGCGTGGCGGCCGCCCGCCGCGGATCGACACCCTGCTGCGCATCGCCGAGGCGCTCGACTGCGAGCTCGTCGTCGAGCTCGAGCCCCGCAAGCACTAGGCGATGGCGAAGATCGTCGCGACGACGAGCATCGTCGTTGCGGTCGCCGGCGACTCGATCTCCGCGGGCTCGCCGCTCTGGGATCCCGATCCGGCTGTCAGGGCGCGGATCACGGCACCGGACGAACGAAGCCACTGGCAGTGGTGGGCGGCTCGTGCGGACGCCCGGCTCGAGTTCCGGACGTCCGCGGTCTACGGCGAGCGCACCGACCAGATCGTCCGCCGGCTCGACCTCGTGCTGCCCGCCGCCGACGTGCTCGTCGTGCAGGGCGGCATCAACGACGTGGTACAGCGGCGTCCCATCGAGGAAGCGGTGGAGAATCTCGCGGCGATGCTCGGCCGCGGTCAGGCCGAAGGATTGGCGCTCGCGGTCGCGGACGTTCTCCCGTGGAACAACGGCGACGAACGCGCGGCGGAGGACATCCGGCGCCTCAACGCGCTGATCCGAGAGCTTGCGGCCGAGACCGGAGCCACGCTCCTCCCCTTCCATGACACGCTCGTGGACCCGGCCGACCCGTCCTCGATGGGCGAGGGGCTGAGCGACGACGGCGACCACCCGTCGGTGGAGGGCCACCGGCTGCTCGGCGAGCTGGCGTTCCGGCTAGACGTCCAGCTGTAGCCCGTCGTACGCGCGCTCGACGCCGTCCGGGAGCGGAAGCTCGTCGGGACGGTGGATGACCACGAATCGCTTGGCTCCTGCCGAAGCGGATGCGTCGAGTGCCTCATCCGCGGTGAGGTGGCCGCGTATCCCCGGCTCGGGCTGCGCAAGTGTCGCCTCGCAGAGGAAGAGGTCAGCGTCGCGGGCGAGTTCGACGAGGCCGTCGCACGGCGCGGAGTCGGCGCTGTAGGCGAGCGTCCGGTCACCGTCCGAGACCCGCAGGCCGTAGCTCTCGAGCGCGTAGTGGAGCATCCGGTAGGCGACGAGGTCGAATCCCGCGACTCTGAACGGGATCTCCTCCTCGTACTCGTGTACCGGGAAGAGCTCGAGGATCGCGTTCGCGTAGAGGACCGGATCGAGCCCGTGGATCACCTCGCGGCCGCCGCGCGGCAGCCAGAGCTCGGGCGGCTCCACCGCGCGGCCGGCTCCGAAGAGGCCGCCGAACGCCCACGGGACGACGTCGCCCCAGTGGTCGAGGTGGAAGTGCGTGATGACGATCGCGTCGATCCGCGGCCAGGGCTCGAGCCGCCGCAGGCGTGGCAGGACGCCGGGCCCGCAGTCGAGGAGAACGCGCCGCCCGTCGTCCTCGACGAGATATCCCGACTGGGCGCCGCCAGGGTTGGGCCAGGCTGGCGAGCAGCCGACGACGTGGACACGCATGGGCCGTATCCTCGCTGCAACCGGCCCGCGCTCGCAGAATGAAGCGCAGCTGTGTATAACTGCGCCGTGGCTACGGGGCCGGTCGAGACGCTGAAGAAGGTGCCGCTCTTCGCGGGGCTCGACGATCGGGAGCTTCAGCAGATTGCCAGCAGCATGCGCGAGCGCCGCTACAGCGCCGGCGACACCGTGACGCAGGAAGGCAGCGGCGGGGCCGGCTTCTTCGTCGTCGAGGAGGGCGAGGCAGAGGTGAGCGTCGCCGGCGAGACGAAGCCCTGGACGGTCGGTCCCGGCGACTACTTCGGCGAGATCGCGCTCATCAACGAGTCGCCGCGCACCGCCACGCTGACCGCCAAGACGGACATGCTCTGCTACGGCATGACGCCGTGGGACTTCCGTCCGCTCGTCGAGACCAACTCGGCGATCGCGTGGAAGCTGCTCACGGCCATGGCCGAGAAGATGAAGTAGAGCTTCGGGCGGCTCTAGCTGCTGTGACGGAGGCGGCGGGCGGCGTAGTAGCCGTAGTCGCGCATCGTCGAGATGCGGACGACCGTTCCGGTGTGAGGCGCGTCGAGGAAGCGGCCGCCTCCGACGTAGATGCCGACGTGACTCGCGCCGGCGAAGAAGACAATGTCGCCAGGCTTCAGCCAGCGGCGCGAAACGCGGCGGCCGAGCCCGAGATCGGCGAAGCTCGAGTGCGGCAGCACGATCCCGAAATGGCCATAGACGAAGCGAACGAGACCTGAACAGTCGAAGCCGGTGCTAGGACTCACTCCGCCGTAGCTGTAGGGAATGCCGAGGAAGTGGCGGGCGTAGGCGACGACGCGATGGCCGAAAGACACGGGCGGAGTGAAGGCAGGGTGAGGTACGAGGAGCGCCTTCGGCACGGCTTGCACCTTGACCGGATGCGTCTTGGGCTTCTTGACCAAACGAGTTGCGCGTCCCTGAAGCGGCCGCATCAGCGCGAGCACGAGTGCCAGGGAAACGGCAAGCAGCAGTATGAGAAGGCGGATCGGCCGCATGAGAAACGAGTGCTCCCGTCGATGGGCGCGGCCGTCGCATGGTGCGGCCGCTCGCTTTCGGCGTGAGCGCCAGTTCACCACAGGCCGCGCTGCCTGGTATCACCCTTTCGGGTGGGTCAGGCCTGGCTTCCCAAATCCTTTACTTTGCGTTCGCGAGCGCCGCGTGCACCTTGGCGAGCAGCTGCGGCAGGGTCGGCCAGCCCTCTGCGAGATCTTGGTAGAAGAGGAAGCGGCCCGAGCCGGAGACGAGCTCGAGCCAGGGCGAGTCCTGCACCCGGTACCCGTCCGCAACCCGTCCGCTGGCGTCGACGGCGACCGGATACGTGAGCGGTTGCGGCAGACTCCGCAGCAGGTGCGGCAGCGCCTGAGGCGACGCTTCGACCTTCCCCTCGTCGATGGCGACGAGCGGCGGGAGTCCCTCTTTCTTCGCGGCGGCCTGGTAGGCGTTGAGCGCCTGAAGCTGCGCGCGCAGGTCGGCGACCTCCGCCTCCCACGTGTCGAAGAAGACGATGAGATGCGGCCCTGAGCCCGGGCCGAGCCGTACGCCTCCGCCTCCGGCCCGAGGCAGAGTCACGCGGCTGCGCGGCCCGAGGAGGTCGACCGCGCCCAGGGGCTGTACGCCGTGCAAGCGGGGATTGCCGGGGAGCAGTGTGGCCATGCTCCGCGCCATCTGGTAGCCGAGCTGGTCGACGCTCGAGTAGGACATCGAGGTCACAAACAAACGTGAGAACCGGCCGCGCGAGTCGATCACGTAGGTCGCCGGCGTGTGGTCGATCGAGCCGTTCACGACCGCCGCCGCGATGCCGTACGCGCGCCAGACGCGCTTCAGCTCGGGGAGCGTTCCGGTCAGGAAGCGC
>DASSLB010000057.1:0-3783 GCA_035689945.1 Gaiellaceae bacterium
ATCTGCTCGTGCATGTCGGCGAGGTGGTGAGCCGCGAGCGCCTGCTCGCCGAGGTGTGGGGCTACGACTTCGACCCGGGCTCGAACGTCGTCGAGGTCTGCGTGCGCAGGCTGCGACAGAAGCTCGGACCGGACGCAGCGATCGAAACGGTGCGACATGCGGGCTATCGCCTGGCTTCGGCGTAACCCGCTCGAAGCGGGCTGGGCGGTCTTCGCGGCTGCGAACTGGGTCGCCATGGTGGTTTGGCCGAGCTGGGAGACGATCCCGTTTCACTTCGTGTGGATCAGCCTCACGATCGTCTACGGCATCCGGACGTGGTCGATGCGGACGATGTGGTTCGTCCTGTCCGTCGTGATCCTGGCGACCGGCGCGAGCATCCTCTCCGATGCCTTCAGCGGGCAACAGCTCTGGGGCGAGCTGTTCGAGGTGCCGCTCATGTCGGCGATGTTCCTCGCGATGGTCTGGCACGCCCAGCGGCGACAGGTGGCACTGGCCGAGGTTCAAGGCGTCTCCGAGATGCGTGCCTCGCTCCTCGAGCGGCAAGAGCGATTCCTGCACGACGCCTCGCACGAGCTGCGCACGCCGGTCACGATTGCGCGGGGCCATCTCGAGCTGCTGCGGCGCGAGCAGCCGGATTCGTCGGAGCTCGACGTGGCGCTCGACGAGCTCCGCCGGATGGAGCGGATCGTCGAACGTCTCCTGCTCCTTGCGAAGTCCGAGCAGCAGGGCTTCGCGTTCGAGGAAATCGACGTCGATGCCTTTCTCTCCGACCTGTTCATCCGCTGGTCGGAGGTCGCTCCGCGTGCCTGGCGACTGGACCTCGACCTCGCGGGGCGGTTGCTCGCCGACCCGGAGGCGCTGCGGAACGCGCTCGACGCGCTGCTCGAGAACGCGGTCAAGTACACCGATCCCGGCGACGTCGTGGAGCTCGCCGCGCACGCGGACGGCGCGGGCGGAGTCGTGATCGAGGTTTCGGACTCGGGCGCAGGCGTCACGGCGGAGGCGCTACCGCGGATCTTCGACCGCTGGGCGAGGGCGGATGACGCCCGCACCCGCGAGCGCGGCGGAGCCGGGCTCGGCCTCGCGATCGTCGCCGCAGTGGCCCGGGGTCACGGCGGTCGTTGCTCCGTGGAGTCGCGCCTGCGCCGGACGTCCTTCCGGCTCCATCTGCCCGTGCGAGCTTCTGTCGTCAGCGCGCCAAACCCGACGCCGGCCGTTGAGGGGGATTTGGCCGGCGCCGGGCAAGGGTTGGCGCTCTCGTAGGAAGGAGCCGGGGCTAGGCCGCCTCGGCGAGCTTCTCGACCTTGTCTTTGGGCAGGGCCAGCGCGATCTGGATCGGCCGGGAGGGAATGACGAGTGTCTTCGTGAAGCTCATGCCGAGATCGTGCCGGCCTGACGTAAGAAGCGCCTGAGTCGGGCGTGAGAGTCCGTTAAGTATCAAGCGCGGCTCGCAGCGAGGCGACGTAGTCGCGGAGCACGCCGCTTCCCGCTTCCGCCGCTTCGAGTGCGCGCGAGCCGACGACGACGCCGTCGGCGAGCTCGGCCGCGGCCCGGGCGTGCTCGGGCGTCGAGATGCCGAACCCGGCATAGAGGGGGACATCGGTCGCGCTTCGTGCTCGCTGGACCAGTCCCGCGAGCGCGGGGGAGACCTCGGCGCGGGCGCCGGTCGTTCCCGCGACGGTGACGAGGTAGAGCCAGCCGTCCGTCTGCTCGCCGGCCAGGCGGATCCTGGCGTCGGTCGAGGTCGGCGCGACGAGCTGTACACGCCGCAGCTCGGCTCGATCGTCCGCCGGCAGGTCGGCCACGATGAGGCTCGTCGCGCCCGCGGCGGACGCGTCGGCCGCGAACCGCTCCCAGCCGTAGGCCTCGAGAAGCGAGGAGTACGTCATCGGGATCAGAGGCGTGTCCGGCAGTAGCTCTCGCGTCTGGGTAAGCACCTCGAGGCAGGCCTTCGTCCGCATCCCGCGCGCGAGCGCGCGCTCGGCCGCGCGCCGGATCACAGGCCCGTCGGCGAGCGGATCCGAGAACGGGAAGCCCAGCTCGACGAGGTCGGCGCCGCCTGCGACGGCTGCCTGCGCGAGCTCCGGCGTCTCCGGCTCGGCCATCAGGTAGATGACGAGCGTCTTCATTCGTCGGGGAGGAGGGAGAAGAGCGTCGCGTCGGCGCGCCCGCCGCCGTGGCGGAGGAGGCGGCGCTTGATCCCCTCGCGCGTGAACCCGGCGCGCTCGAGGACGCGCTCCGAGACCTCGTTGCCGATTCGCACGTTCGCCTCGATCCGCGAGAGCCCGCTCGCGAACGCCTCGCGCGCCACCGCTCTGACGGCGCGCGTGGCAAGTCCGCGGCCGCGCGCTTCGGGAAAGAGCCAGTACCCGACTTCGATCACGCCGCGCATCGGGTCGAAGTGCCGCAGGGTGAGGCCGCCGAGGATCGAGCCGTCGGTCGTGTCCTCGATCAAGTACGGAAAGAGGACGCCACGCGCGCGCAGCCCGGGGATCAGCTCGCGCCACACCCTGCGGAGCTCGTCTTCGTCGAACGGAGGCATCCCATTTTCCCCGCCGATTCCCGGATCCTGGAACGCGGGTGCGACGGCGGGGATGTCCCGCTCCTCGACCACGCGCGCGACGAACGGCCCGTCGATCTCGAAGCGATCGGGAACGGAGAAGACGACGAGCGGAGCTTCGGTCACCCGGGTTACCCGACGCGAAGGACGCCGATCAGGTGCTCGCCACAGCTGCGCGAGCCGGGGTCGTAAGCGAGTCGTTCCTCGAACTCCTCGAGCAGTGCGCGGATCTCCGCCTCCTCGACCTCGAGGTGCGGCAGGACTCCAGCGGCCGCTCCGTCGACGACCTCGCCGTGCGGGGCGAGCAGCTCTTCGAGCTCCTCCCAGAGGTACATGCGAATGGTCAGGTGGCCGTAGCCCTCGCCCTCCTGGAGGATTCCCGTACGCGCGACCTCGAGGGACTTCGCCGGTCCGTCGCGTCGAGCGAGGTCGACGAGGATCGACGCGTAGTGGATCACCGCGCCGGCGAAGCCCATCACGCTGACGAGGACGTGGCCACCCGGCTTCGTGACGCGCGTGAGCTCCGCTACCGCCTGGTCGGCCCGGTCGAGGACGTAGCTGAGCGGCCCGCCGAAGCAGACCGTGACGTCGAACGTGTCGTCCTCGAAGTGCGAGAGATCGGTGATGTCGCCGAGCATCGTCTCGACGTCAGGCGCGCGGGCGCGCAGGAGCTCGAGCTGCCCGGGGGAGATGTCGAGCGCGGTCACGTGGGCTCCGAGCCGCAGCATCTCGAGCGTGAACCGGCCCGGTCCGGCACCCGCATCGAGGACTCGGTCGCCGGGGCGGACGTAGCCCTCAAGCATCCGGATGTGGGTGTTCAGACTCAGGCTCGGCGTTCTTCCGGTCTCGAACCGCGTCCACTCCTGTTCGCCGTAATCGTCGAAATATTCGGCCGTGCGAGCGGGATCCCAGGTGCTCACAACCGCTCCAGCACTTCCGCGAGGTCCTTGTCACCGCGGCCGCTGAGGCCGACGAGGATCAGCTCGGCGTCGAGGTCGCGCGCGCGGGCGAGCGCGTGCGCCGGCTCGAGGGCGGGCAGGAGGCCTTCGCTGCGCGCCAGATCCTGGAAGGCGGCAAGCGCCTCCTCGTCGGTCGCGGTCCGGTACTCGGCTCGTCCGCTGTCGCGCAGGAAGGCGTGCTCCGGGCCGACGCCGGGATAGTCGAGGCCGGCCGAGATCGAGTGCGCATCCTCGATCTGGCCGTCCTCGTCGGCGAGCACCGAC
>DASSLB010000058.1:0-3416 GCA_035689945.1 Gaiellaceae bacterium
ACAATGGGCTTGCGCTCGGAGCTCGGCGCCGGACGGCGGCGCGTCTTCTGCGGACGCAGCCGGCGCGGCAAGCGCTTGCCCTTCTTCTTGGGCTCGGACTGCGGCGCTGGTGCCGCTTCCTCGGCCCCGGGCTCGGCGGCGGCAGGCGCTTCGACGGCAGCCTCCTCAGCCGCGGGCTTCTCAGCGTCAGGCTCCTCGGCCGCAGGCACCTCCGCCGCAGGCTCCTCAACCACGGGCTCCTCAGCGGCAGGCTCCTCAGCGGACGCGTCTTCAGCCACGGCCCCCTCTTCGGCTGCATGCTCCTCGGCCGCGGGCTCTTCAGGCGCAGGCTCCTCGATGGGTGTCTCCTCGGCGGCAGCCTCCGGCTCCTCCGCGGACGTCTCGGCCTCGGCTGGGGTCTCCTCCACTGACTCCGGCGCAGCCGGAGTCTCCTCAATCTGTTCTTCGTCCTTCTCAGCCATTCACTGCCCTTGCTTTCTCTGCCTCGCGTTCGTTCACAACCGTCAGGATCCGCGCGATCTCACGCTTCGCCAGCTTGAGGCGTGCGTGGTTCTCGATCGCGCCCGTGACCGACTGGAAGCGCAGGTTGAACAGCTCCTGCCGCCGCTCGGCAAGCCGTTGCTCCAGCTCGTCGTCGGTCAGATCTCGTAGCTCCGATGCCCTGGTCAAAAAAGCTCTTCCTCTCGCTTCACAACTTTGGTCTTCACGGAGAGCTTCTGGCCCGCCAGGCGGAGCGCCTCTTTCGCGAGCGGCTCCGGCACGCCGGCAAGCTCGAACATCACGCGGCCGGGCTTGATCACGCAGACCCAGCCCTCGGGCGAGCCTTTGCCGGAGCCCATCCGAGTCTCGGCCGGCTTCTTCGTGAAGCTCTTGTCGGGGAAGACATTGATCCAGACCTTGCCGCCGCGCTTGATCTTGCGCGTCATGGCGATACGGGCCGCCTCGATCTGGCGGTTCGTGATCCACCCGGCGTCGAGCGCCTTGAGGCCGTAGTCGCCGAACTGGACGGCTGTTTGGCCGCTGGCGAAGCCGCGACGGCGGCCGCGATGCACCTTGCGGAACTTGGTCTTCTTCGGCATCAGCATCAGGCGTCACCCTCCTTCGGCTCAGCCTCGGCCTTCGGCTCGGCCTTCGGCTTGCGGGTGCGCTTCGGCTTAGGCTTCTCCTCGACGGCGGGCTCCGGTGGAGCCGCAGCCTCGGGAGCCGGAGCCTCCGTCGGTGCCGTCGGCTCTACGACCTGCTCCGGTGCCGGCGTCTCGACCGGAGTCGTCTCGGCCTGGGTCGTCTCGTCGGTGCGCGGCTGCTCGGCGCGCTGGTCGCGGCGAGGACGTCCGCCACCGCCACCACGCCGCTGGCCGGGACGGCCGGGACCGCCGCCACCCGGGCCACGGCGGCGCTGGCGCACCGGCCCGAGGCCCTCGCGGTCCTGCCCGCTGCGGCGGCCGCTCTCCCGGGAGGCGCCGAGACCCTCGAGCGCGCCACCGCGACGGCGCCGGGTGTCCTGGTCGCCGAGGCGTGTATCGGTCTCGCCGAAGCCTTCCGGCATGATCTCGCCCTTGTTGATCCAGACCTTGACGCCGATCCGGCCGGCCGTCGTCTTCGCCTCGACGAAGCCGTAGTCGATGTCGGCGCGGATCGTGTGCAGCGGCACGCGGCCCTCGCTGTACATCTCGCGCCGGCTCATCTCGCCGCCGCCAAGGCGTCCCGAGCACTGGATCTTGACGCCGGCCGCGCCCGAGCGGATCGCCGACGCGAGCGCGCGCTTCATCGCGCGCCGGAACGCGACGCGATTCGAGAGCTGCTCGGCAATCGACTGCGCGACGAGCTTGGCGTCGAGCTCCGGCCGCTTGATCTCGTTGATGTTGATGTGGACGTTCTTCTGGGTCAGGGCGTGCAGCTCCCTGCGGAGCGCATCGACCTCGACCCCGGACTTGCCGATTACGATCCCGGGCCGCGCGGTGTAGATGTCGACCGTGATCCGCTGCTTGTCCTTGCGGATCAGGATGTCGGACAGGCCTGCATGCGCGAGCTTGTTGTAGATGTGCTCACGGATGCGGACGTCCTCGAGGATGTAGTCCGCGAACTCCTTCTTGCCTGTGTACCAGTTGGACTTCCAGTCGTGGATCACGCCCACGCGAAGCCCGCCCGGATGAATCTTCTGGCCCACTAGCTCTCGTCCTCGCTCTCCGTCTCGGCTTCGGCTTCTGCTTCTGCTTCTTCAGGCTCTTCGGACGCTTCCGGCTCCTCGGCAGCCGTTTCCGGCTCCTCCGTTGCCTCTGGCTCTTCGACCGTCTCGGCCTCGTCCGTCGCTTCGGGCTCTTCCTCGATCACTTCCGGCTCCTCAACCGGTTCGGGTGCCGCCATTGCCGGCACTGATGGAGCCTGGGAGATCGGCACACCCTGCGCGAGCTCGATGGTGATGTGACAGGTCCGCTTGCGGATGCGGGCGACACGGCCGCGGGCGCGGGCACGCCAGCGCTTCAGCGTCGGCCCCTCGTCGGCATAGGCGGCTACGACCACGAGCTCGTCGCCGTCCCAGTGGAGGTCAGGGCGCGACTCGGCGTTCGCGACAGCCGAGCGCAGCACCTTCTCCACGTCCTTCGCCACCGCGCGGGTCGAGAAAGCCAGGATCGTGCGAGCCTCCGGCACCGAGCGGCCACGGATGAGGTCGGTGACGAGCCGCGCCTTCCGCGCACTCGAATGCACCCAACGCGCTTGCGCGCGCACCGTCTGCCGCTCCTCCATGACGACCGCCATCAGCGCTTCACCTTTGCCGTGCGATCGCCGGCGTGGCCGCGGAACGTGCGCGTCGGCGCGAACTCACCCAACTTGTGGCCGACCATCTGCTCGGAGATGAAGACCGGCACGTGCTTGCGGCCATCGTGGACGGCGATCGTGTGGCCGACCATCTCCGGGAAGATCGTCGACGCGCGCGACCAGGTGCGGATCATGTGCTTCTGGCCCGACCCGTTCATCGCCTCGATCCGGCTCATGAGGCGGTCCTGCACGAAAGGCCCCTTCTTCGACGACCTGCTCACTAGCGGCGACCCTCCTTGCCGCGGCGGCGGCCGCGGACGATCAGCTTGTCCGATTCCTTGTGCTTGCGCCGTGTGCGCTTGCCGAGCGTTGGCACACCCCACGGTGTGACCGGATGGCGGCCGCCCTTCGACTTGCCTTCGCCGCCGCCGTGCGGATGGTCGACGGGGTTCATCGCCGAGCCGCGCACCGACGGGCGCTTCCCGCGCCAGCGGCTGCGACCGGCCTTGCCGCCCGTAATGTTCTGGTGGTCGACGTTGCCGACCTGACCAATCGTCGCACGGCACGAGAGCAGCACGCGGCGCATCTCCCCGGAGGGAAGACGCAGCACCGCGAAGCCGGCATCCTTCGCCACGAGCTGGATTCCCGAGCCGGCCGAG
>DASSLB010000059.1:0-3269 GCA_035689945.1 Gaiellaceae bacterium
CGGGTCGCGCACATCGAGGACGTGATGAGCCGCGGCGACGTCGTCGACGTCATCGTCCAGGAGGTCGACAAGGCCCGTGGCCGGATCGGCCTCAAGCTCGTCGCGAAGCACGAGAACGGCAACCTCGTCCAGCCGGAGGAGCTGATCGAGCGGGCGAAGGACGCCCCGCCACGTCCGCCGGAGGAGGACCGGCCGCGCGGCGATCGCCGGGGCGGTCGGGGCGGTGGTCGCGGACGCGGCCCACGTCGCGACGACGAGTAGCGCACTGCTGAGCGGGCGGCATGAGCCGCCCGCTTCATTTCCCCCGTTCGGGACCCAATTCGGCTCAGCTCCCGCTCACCACGCGCCGATGAATCGAGGGAGCCCACACTTGAGCCTCCCGAACATCTCACCGCTGCGGGGCCTCGTCGAGGTGACCCGCCTACTGCGGGCGCGTGAGAATCTTCCCGCGCTGCTCGACGCCATCGCCCGAACCGTCGGCGAGTCGCTCGGCTACCGGACGGTCGCGATCAACCTCTACCGCCCCGAGTGGGACGACTTCGAGGTGACGACCGTGTTCGGGAACGAGGAGGCCCGTGCGGCGCTGCTCGGCCACGCGCGCCCCGGCGACGACTGGACGATCCTTCTCACCGACCCCTTCGAGCGTCGCGGCGCCTACGTCGTGCCCAGCGGATCGGTCGACTGGGACTCACTCGGCCCGAGTTATGTCCCGCAAGGAGGAAGGTCGTGTCACCCGACGGCGTGGGATCCCGAGGACGCTCTCTTCGTCCCGATGCGCGACCAGAACGGCACGCTGCTCGGGATCCTCTCGGTCGACGAGCCGGTGAGCGGCCGGCGGCCCACCGACGACGACCTCGACGTCCTCGTCTCGATTGCCGACCACGCGGCACTCGCCGTCGAGGCAGCCCGCGAGGCAGCCGAGTCGTCTCGGCACCAGCGTGCGCTCGAAGAGTTGCTTGCGCTTTCGTCGCGCATCACCGGGGAGCTTTCGAACATCGAGATCCTGCGCCGGGTCTGCAGTGGTATCCGGCACGCTCTCGAGTTCCGCAACGTATGCGCGGCCCTCGTCGACCCGACGACCGGCGCGGTCGTGCCGCAGGCAACTGCGGGTTGGCTGCTCGGAGAGCTACAGGCGCGCGTGCTCGTGACGGTGGCGGAGCTCGAGCCTCTGCTCGACGACCGGTTTCTCCGCGAGGGCTGCTACCTCTTGACCAACGAGGAAGCCAGGTCTCGGCTCTCGAGCGACGCCGACGTCTACCCCTCGCAGCTCAACGGGCGCGGTCCCTGGGCCTGGAACCGCCACTGGTTGATCGTGCCGCTCAAGGACGGAGAAGGCGCCCTGCTCGGCGTCATCTGGGTCGACAACCCCTCCGATCGGCTCCTGCCGTCGCCCGACCGGCTGCAGGCGCTCCGGATCTTCGCGAACGCGGCCGCAGCCGCGCTCGTCTCGGGCCGGCAGCTGGGCGAGCTTCGCTTCCTCGCCCATCATGACCCGCTCACGCGCCTGCTCAACAGGCGCGCGTTCATGACCCGGCTCGACGGCGAGGTCGCTCGGGCGCAGCGCTATGGCCGCTCGCTCGGCCTCGTGATCACGGACCTCGACGGCTTCAAGCAGCTCAACGACCGGCATGGGCATGCGGCCGGCGACGAGGCGCTCGTCGCGTTCGCGAACGTTCTCGCGGAATCCCTTCGCAAGCCCGACGACGCCTTCCGCATCGGCGGCGACGAGTTCGCCATGCTCCTCTCGGAGGCGACCGAGAACGACGCCCGGTTGGTCGTCGAGCGGGTCAGGGAGCAGCTCGACCGACAGTCGGCCGGCGGTGCACGGTGGCTCGCCGACCTCAACGCGAGCTTCGGCTTTGCCACGTGTCCGGGGCACGCGAGCGATCCGAAGACGCTGTTCCGCCTCGCCGACGAGGCGCAGTACGAGGCAAAGCGCAGCGGCTCCGACCTCGGCTTCGTCGCGCACGCGTAGCGTCGCCTACCATCGGGGCCGTGCGTAGGCTCGACGAAGCACGGAAAGGAGCGGAGGTGCCGGCTTAGCCGGCGCCGTAGCGGAACATGCAGAAGGTCGTGCTGAGTGAGCTCGATTCGGGCGAGCGCGTCATCTCCGAGCGGGTCGCGAGCGTCCGTTCCGTCGCGCTCGGCTTCTGGATCGACGTCGGCTCCCGCGACGAGCGCGCCGACCGCGCCGGCGTCTCGCATTTCATCGAGCATCTCCTCTTCAAGGGCACGCGCCGCTTCGAGGCGCAGGAGATCGCGGAGACGTTCGACGCGATGGGGGCCGAGCTGAACGCGGCGACGTCGAGGGAGAACACCGTCGTCTACGCGCGCGTTCCCGACCATCACGTCGAGACGGCCCTCGAGGTGATGACCGACATGGTCTTCGCGCCGTCCTTCGCCGAGGTCGATCAGGAGCGCGAGGTCGTGCTCGAAGAGATCGCAATGTACGAGGACACGCCGCAGGAGCTCGTGCACGATCTCTTCTCGCAGGCGGTCTTCGGCGACCACCCCCTCGGGCGGCCGGTGATCGGCACCGCCGAGGTCATCTCCTCGGTCAGCCGCCGGGCGCTCTCGGGCTACCACCGCACCGCCTACGCACCCGGGAACGTCGTGGTCGCGGCGGCGGGGAACCTCGAACACGACCGCCTCGTCGCGCTGCTGCAGCGAAGCGAGCGCCGCGCTGGGGCACCTGCCCGTGCGGGCACCCGCGTCCGCCGCCCGCTCGCGCGCTTGCCGGGCCCGGGGCTCCGCTTCCAGCGCAAGGAGACGGAGCAGTACCACCTCTGCCTCGGCGCGACCGGGATCTCGCGCTCCGATCGACGCCGCTTCGCGGCGTCGCTGCTCGACGCCATCCTCGGCGGGTCGGCATCTTCGCGGCTGTTCCAGGAGATCCGTGAGAAGCGCGGCATGGCCTATGCCGTGTACAGCTTCGGAGCGCAGTACACGGACACCGGCGTCGTCGGCATCTATGTCGGCACGCGCGAGGAGAACCTCGGCCCGTGCGTCGAGATCTGCGTCGAGCAGATCGCCGAGATCGCCGCCGGCCGCCTGCGCAAAGGTGAGCTGGAGCGGGCGAAGGAGAGCCTCAAGGGACGGATCGTGCTCTCGCTCGAGTCCACTGCGAACCGCATGAGCCGGCTAGGGAAGTCGCTCGTGACCGACACGGAGCTCCTCACGCTGGAGCGGGTGATGGCCGAGATCGACGCGGTGGACGGCGACGAGCTCGCGGAGCTCGCCACTGCTCTGCTGCCGTCGGAGCGGCTCGC
>DASSLB010000060.1:0-5049 GCA_035689945.1 Gaiellaceae bacterium
CCCGAGCCGTTCTCGCCGAACAGCGGCTTCGGCATGAAGGTCGCGTGGAAGCCGTGCTGCTTCGCGACCTCCTTCACGACGAGCCGGTACGTGAGCATGTAATCGGCCATGTCGAGCGCGCCGGCGTAGCGGATATCGATCTCGTGCTGCGAGGGGCCGACCTCATGGTGGTGGTACTCGACCGGGATGCCCATCGACTCCAGCGCGCGGATCGTGTCGCGCCGGATACCGGTCGCCGCGTCGAGTGTCGTCTGCGCGAAATAGCCGCCCTCGTCGAGCGTCTCGGTGCCCTTCTCGTCCTTGAAGAGGAAGTACTCCGCCTCGGGGCCGATGTTGAACGTGTCGAAGCCCATCGCCTCCATCCGCTCGAGCGCGCGCCGCAGCGCGTAGCGCGGGTCGCCGAGGTACGGCTCGCCGTCGGGCGTGACGACGTCGCAGATCATCCGGCCCGTCTTGCCGTCGGGCAGGACCCGGAACGTCTCGGGATCGGGGATCGCGACCATGTCCGACTCCTCGATCGCGTTGAAGCCGGTGATCGACGAGCCGTCGAAGCCCATTCCGTCGTCGAGCGCGTCTTCGACCTCGCCGATCGTGATCGCAAAGCTCTTCAGGTGACCTTCGAGGTCGGTGAACCAGAGAAGCACGTCCTCGATGCCGCGCGCCTCGATCTCTGCGAGCACCTCTTTGCGCGTCCCCGGGTTCGATGTCGCCCGGTCCCTGCTCTCCACGTAACTCATTCTCCCTCCTGAATCGGTCGTAGAAATGCAAAAAGCCCCGGCCGCCACCCTCTGTGGAGACCGAGGCTTCGTCGCCTCGCAAATGTTCGCCCCGAAGTATAGGGGTCGTTCGGACGGATTGCTCGGTACCCTCGAGAGGCCATTCGCATGGCCCGGACCCTCGCCGCCCTTTCCGCCCTCGTCGTCGCCGTCACGCTCGTCTCGGCGACGCACGCGGCGCGCTCGCACAGCGCCACGCAGTACGTCGCGCCCGCCGGATCGGGCGCCCTGTTCCTCGTCAGCGGCCACGGCTACGGGCACGGCGTCGGTATGGGGCAGTGGGGCGCCCAGGGCTACGCCCTGCAGGGCTACACCGACGACCAGATCCTCGCCGCGTACTATCCGGGCACGACCGCCGGCCAGGCGACGACGGCGACGATCCGCGTTCTGCTTGCGAACGGGAAGAAGACGCTGACGATCTCCTCCCGCAAGGCGATCGCCGTCGAGGACGGCGACGGGATCGAGCACACGCTGGCGGCCGGCAAGACGACGCTCACGCCGGAGCTCGAGCTGGCCGTCGACGGCGGGTCGCCCCAGCCCCTCACACCGCCGCTCACGTTCTCGCCTGCGGACGGATCGACGCTGACCCTCGGCCGCGCGTATCGCGGCCGGCTCTCCGTCGACGTCGTGAACGGCAGGCTCCGGGCGATCAACGTCCTGCCGCTGGAGCAGTACCTCTACGGCGTCGTGCCGGCGGAGATGCCGTCGGCGTGGTTGCCCGCGGCGCTCGAGTCGCAGGCCGTCGCCGCGCGGTCCTACGCGCTTGCCAGCCGCCGCGCGGGAGCGCCGTTCGACGTCTCCGCCGGTGGACAGACGTATCGCGGAGTCTCCGTCGAGACCCCGGCTGCGACGCAGGCAGTCGACGTGACGGCGGGCGAGGTTCTTCTCTACAACGGCAACGTCGCCGACACGCTCTTCTCGTCGAGCACCGGCGGCCGGACGCAGTCGGCGGCCGACGCCTTCGGCCCACCGGGACGGCCCTATCTCGTCTCGGTCGATGATCCGTACGACTCGATCTCCCCGTACCACAGCTGGGGGCCCGTGGCGGTCACCGGCACGACGCTCAGCAAGGCTTTCGGAGTTGCGGGCCTCGTCACGGACGTGACCGTCAAGCGCAACGCGTCGCGTCGCGCGAAGACCCTCACGATCACTTCGGTCGCACGCGGGGCGACAGCAACCGCGTCCATCGGCGGCGAGGCCATGCGGTCGCAGCTCGGGCTCCGCTCGACGTGGTTCAGCGTCGGCGTTCTCTCGCTCCAGCCACCGACGCCAAACACGCCCGTCACATCCGGCACGAGGATCGTGTTGACCGGCGTCGTGCGAGGCGTCCGCGACGTCGTCGTGCAGGAGCGAATGCAGGGAGCGCCCTGGAAGCAGCTCAAGTCGGTCGCCGCTGCGCAGACCGGCACTTTCCATTTGGCCGTCAGGCCGACGGCGACGACGGACTACCGACTGGCGAGCCCCCAGGACGCGGCCGCTTTCGTGCGCATCCGAGTGATGCCGAGTGGTTGAACTGTGGCTATTTTGAGATGGTGAAGAAACTGCGGCTGGCACTTCTCGCGGCGGTGGCGACGGCGCTCGTCGCGACCTCCGCCGCTGCCGCTTTCACGCCGTCGAACACGTACTACCCGAAGCAGTGGTACCTGGCGCAGGACCAGGCATTCAACGCCTGGCCGACGGACCCGCCGGCTCTGCAGCCGGTCAAGGTTGCCCTCATCGACTCCGGCGTCGAGTGCTCGCTCCCCGACTTCACGAATCAGATCACGGTCTCGAAGAGCTTCGTCGGCGGTAGTCCCTGCATCGACAACCAGGGGCACGGGACGATCGTCGCCGGCGAGATTGCCGGCGCGCTCAACGAGGCGGGAGTCGTCGGCCTCGCCTATTCCGCCGAGCTTGTCGTGGCCAAGGTGGTCGCCGCCGACGGCACCATCCCGCTCAAGGCCGAGGCCGACGCCATCCGCTGGGCCGTGCAGCAGGGTGCGCGGGTCATCAACATGAGCTTCGGCGCCGTTCGTGATCCGGCGAATCCCGCCCTCGACACGTACTCGAAGCTCGAAGCGCAGGCCGTGGCATACGCGGTGAAGCACGGAGCGATCGTGGTCGCCGCTGTGGGGAACTCGGACGAGGCGTACGCCACGCCGTGGCCGTATGCGAGCTGGCCCGCCGCGCTGCCGCACGTGATCGGCGTCGGTGCTCTGAGCCGCACCGGCGACGTCCCCGTCTTCTCCGACCAGGATCCGATCTATGTCGACATCGCGGCTCCGGGGGTGGGCATCTTCTCCACGTTCCCCAGGCTCCTGACGGGTGCTCTGCCGAGCTGCCAGCCACAGGGTTACACCGACTGCGCGAGCGGCGACTACCACCGGCCTGAGGGCACTTCCTTCGCGGCCCCGCAGGTGTCGGCGGCCGCGGCCGTCCTCCTCGGACTGAACCCCGCGCTCACCCCCAGCCAGGTCACGACGATCCTCGAGCGGAGCGCGGACGACGTCAATGCCTCGACCGGCTGCGCCGCCTGTCCCACGAACCGGGACAAGCTCAGCGGTTGGGGCAGTCTCGACGTCGCAAACGCGGTTGCCGTCGTGAGCCAAGGCGTACTTCCACCTTCCGACCGGTTCGAGCCCAATGACAGCGTCTCGCAGGCGCATAGGCTGCGGGGGCCACGGCCGGTCGTCGGCGCCACGCTCGATTACTGGGACGACTCGGCGGACGTCTATCGCGTGAAGCTCGCGCGCGGGCAGCGTCTGCTGGCGCACGTACGGGCGCGGCCGACCGTCAAGCTGATCCTTCGCGGCGGATCGAAACGGCAGCTGGCGCACACGGCCGGCCCGGGACAGAAGCAGCACCTCTCGTACCTCGTGCGCCAGACCGGGTGGTACTACGTCGAGGTGAGCGTCGCGCGTCCTGGCACCGGCCGCTACACGCTGCGGCTCAAAGAGAGCGGCTAGCTACTGGTTCTCGAGCAGCTCGTCCTCGGCGACGGGCCGCATCACGCGCGCGGGACTGCCGACGACGAGCATCCGCGCCTCGACGTCCTTCGTCACGACCGCGCCGGCCCCGACGAACGCGTCCTCGCCGATCTCTACGCCAGGAAGAAGGATCGCGCCGCCGCCCACCCGAGCGCCGCGGCGGATGGTCGGGCCCTTGATCAGCTCATGCCGCCGCTCGGTGCGGCCCATGAAGTTGTCGTTCGTCGTCACGACGCACGGCGCGATGAAGACGTGTTCCTCGAGCGTCGAATGGGCCGTGATGTACGCCTCGGCCTGGATCTTCGTCATCGCGCCGATCGTCGTATCGTTCTCGACGAGCGAGCCGCGGCCGATCACGACGTCGTCGCCGACTACGACCCGCTCGCGGACGCACGACTGGTCGCCGAGGATCACGCGGGCGCCGACCTTTGCGCCTGCGAAGACGACCGCGCCGGTGGAGACGATCGTCCCGTCTCCGATCTCTGCCGGCGGCAGTTCCTCCCGCTTCGCGGTCGAGCGCGGCGAGAGCGACGGCTGCTTGCCGACGACGGCGTGCTCGAGCACCTTCACGCCCTCCCCGAGCACCGTGCCCGGGTAGACGATCGCGGTCTCGTGGATCTCAGCCACGCAAGCTCTCCGTGAGCAGTTCGAGCGCGTGCACGACCTCGAGCCCGTCGTGCATCTCGCGGCCGTCCCAGCCCTCCTGCACGAGCCGCAGGAAGTGCTGGCACTCGAGCCGCAGGGGCTCCGCGTTCGAGACCTTCGGGCTGAAGATGTCCCCCGTGCGGGTCAGCCACTCGCCGTAGGTGTCGGAGGGTTGCTCCGGCGACTTGTCGTAGACCGTGATCTTGCGGTCGAGATCCATGTCGTCGAAGACGGCCATCTTGTCGCGTCCGACCACGGTCAGCCGCCGCATCTTGTGCGGGTCGAGCCACGACAGGTGCATGTGCGCGATCTTCCCCGACCCGAAGCGGAGGTAGCAAAAGACGACGTCCTCCACGCCCTCGTTGAGGAAGGCGTGGCCGTGCGCCGCCGCCTCCACGATCTCCTCCTGGATCAGGTACAGGATCACCGACAGGTCGTGAACGCCGAGCGACCAGAGCGCGTTCTCGTCGCGGCGGATCTTGCCGAGGTTCTGCCGGTTGCCGTAGACGCAGAGCACCTCGCCGAGCTCGTCCTCCTCGACGAGCTCCTTCAGCTTCTGGACGCCGGGGTGATAGAGCAGAAGGTGGCCCGGCATGAGGACGAGGCCGCGCGCCTCGGCGATCGTGATCAGCTCCTCCATCTCCGCGACGTGCATCGCCGGC
>DASSLB010000061.1:0-10568 GCA_035689945.1 Gaiellaceae bacterium
CGCACGGGCCTCGAGCGGCGTCAGTCGCGGCGCGGCGCGGAACGTGTCGCCCCAGAGCTCTTTGTCGACGTGGACGGAGCCGTCGCGGAGCTCGGCGTAGACGGTGTAACAGCCGCCGCCGAAGTTGACGAGGTTGAGCAGGGACAGGTGCTCCTCGAGCTCGACCGGCGGGATCGACGGGAAGCGTTCGAGCAGCTCCGACACCGGGATCTCGGCTTCGCGGTCTTCGCCGCACGCGGCAAGGAGATAAGCGAGCAGCGCCTGGAGCACCGCGAACCGCTCGGGTGCAACCGGCCCGGCGGGGCGTTCGACGATCCCGTCGGAACTGATCGCGGGCGTCTCTCGTGCGGTCTGCGGAGCCTCGCCGTCATGCCGTTCTCGCACCCGCTTCAGCGCGGCGGCAACGTCACGCTTCAGCTCCGGCGGCTCGAGCGGGACGGCGCGGCCGTTCTGGCGCAGGACCCATGAGGCGAGCTGCGGGATGGACGAGTAGTCGGTGACGAAGACGCCGTCCTGAAGCTTCCCCGTCGACCCGTAGGCGCGCTTCACCCACCACGCGGTGTCGCCGCGCACCTCGATCCGCGCGGTACCGACGCTGTCGCCGATCTGCCACGGCGGCCGGCCGCGATACTGCTCGACGTCGAAATCCGTCGGCGCGCGGAAATCGCGCTCCCGCCGGGTCGCGAACTTGATGTCGCCGCGGATCCGGGAGACCCGGAAGGTACGGATGTCTTCGCGTTCCAGATCGTGGCCGACGACGTACCAGAGGCCGTTGTCGTTGACGAGCGCGTAGGGGTTGAGCGTCCGCTCGCTCACCTCGTCCCGAGAGATCGACCAGTACTCGAAGCGAACAGTCCGCTGCTTCGAGATCGCGTTCTCGAGCTTCGCCAGCCGGCCGGGCGTCTCGGGGGAGTAGTCGGGGTCGAGCACCTCGACGCGGCTCGCCGTCTCGGTCGGAGCCTCGGTGAAGCCCGGCCGTCCCAACGCGAGGTTCTGAAGCGCGAGGCGCAGCGGTTCGGCGTACGCGAACTTCCCCTCGAGGAGGTAGAAGGCGGTCTGGAGCGCGGCGAGCTCCTCGTCCTCGAGCTCGAGTTGGGGGAGGAAGTACTGCTCCGAGCGGAGGGTGTACAGCTCCTCGCCGGTGAACTCGTCACGCTGTGATTGCAGTGGCACGCCGAGCGAGAGCAACTCGGCCCGGTCAGAGTAGAAGCGGCGCGCAAAGGCCTCGTCCGACATCTCGGAGTAGCCCTCGACGTTCGACTTCACGTCGCGTGCGGTGAGTGCTCGCCGCTCCGCCATGAGGAAGGCGACGAGCGATAGCTGGCGGATCAGCTTGTCTGTGTCGTGCGACACCCGCGCAGGACACTACAGCGGCAAGGCTGTGGAACGCTTCTGTGGAAGCCTGTGGAGAGCGGCTATGCCGCGGCTTTGGTCTCGAGGTGCTGGTGCGAGGGGCAGTAGTCGCGTTCCGGCAGCGGCGTGCGCTGGCACGGCTTGCCCTTCCGCGTCGTCGCGCGACAGCGGGCGACGCCGCCGTCGAGCAGGCCGGACTCGATCTGCTCCTCGATGAAGTCGACCGCCGCCTTCACGCCTTCCTTGACGGCCCACGCAACCTGCGCCTGCGCCGTGATCGGGAAGAAGCGCCGGATGTCCTGGAACAAGGCGCGTTCCGGCTTCGCGAAGTAGAGCGGGTCGCTGGCGAGTCGCTCCATCGTCTGCTCACAGGCGATGAGGACGCCGCGGCGCGACTCGAGCTGCGCCTTGCGATCTGCGTACGGATCGATCATGTCCTTCACGGACCTGTAAATGGCCCGTGAGTATTGATACATGCACTGCTGTAACTGGGCAGTTCTCTCTTCAATCACGTGCCTATACGTCTCCTCGTGTAAGACCCTAGAGGCCTTCTCCGAAGCCAGTTTCCGCCGACCTCCCCTGCGCCAGCGAAGTCGATCCTACATCGTACCGTGCCTTGTTACAAAGTCGCCGGATTCGTTGCCCGGAACGCAAACAACAAGCCCTAGACGCGGTTCCGCTCGGCCGGCGCCTCGCGGTCGATTGCGCGGCGTCCGAACCCGGCGAGCCAGAGGATCGCAAGCGCCAATCCGACGAGGCCGACCGGGATTCCGACCCACGGCACGATGAAGAGGAAGACGATCCCGACGACGATGAACGCGATCCCTGCGCCGATCACGTGTCATGCGTCCCCGCGCTGCTGGAACGGAAACGTCCGAAGCGCCTACGCCTGGAGAACCACGAGCCGTTCTTCGGTCATCTCGCGGATCGTGAAGGCGGGACCTTCCTTCGTGTTGCCCGATCCCTTGATGCCGCCGTAGGGCATTTGGTCGGCACGGAACGTCGGCGCCTCGTTGACCGTGACCCCGCCAAAATCGAGCGCCTCGGCGGCCGCGAGCGCAGTGGTGATCGAGCTGGTGAAGATCCCGGCTTGGAGCCCGTAGTCGGTGCCGTTGGCGCGATCGAATGCGTCTGCAAGCGAGTCGACCGGATTGACGACGCAGACCGGGCCGAAGACCTCGTCGCAGACGACGTGCGCGGTCTCGGGAGCGTCTCCGAGCACGATCGGGCGGAGCGGATCGGTGTCGGTTGCCCCTGCCAGGAGCTTCGCGCCGGCGCTCTGTGCCTCCTCGACCCACGCCGCGATCCGCGTGCGCGAGTCCTCGTCGATCACCGGGCCGACGTCGGTCGCCTCGTCGGCCGGGTCGCCGACGACGAGCGCCTCGACTTTCGGCAGGAAGCGCTCGAGGAAGCCGTCGAGCACGGGGCGCTCGACGTAGATCCGCTGCACCGAGATGCAGCTCTGGCCGGCGAAGGAGAAGGCGTTGGCCGCGAGCTTCGTGGCCGCGAGATCGATGTCGGCGTCGGCCGCCACGATGACCGGGGTCGAGTTGCCGAGCTCGAGCCGCACGCGCTTCTTCGCCGCGCGCCCGGCGAGTCCCCAGCCCACGCCGCTCGAGCCGGTGAAGGTGATCATCCGCACGCGCTCGTCCTCGACGAGAACGTCGCCGATCTCGGCGGACGGCCCGACGAGCACGGTGAGCCAGCCGGCGGGGAGACCTGCTTCCTGCTCGATCTCCGCGAGCAGCAGCGCCGAGAGTGGCGTGGCGCTCGCGGGCTTGAGGACGACCGGGCAACCTGCGGCGAGGGCCGGCGCCAGCTTGTGGGCGACGAGGTTGCAGGGGAAGTTGAAGGGCGAGATCGCGCCGATGACGCCGATGGGGCGGCGCATGGTGAAGGCGATCTTGCCCTCACCGGCCTCCGAGGCTCCCATCGGGATGACGTCCCCGGCGAGCTTCCGGGCCTCGACCGCGGCGAACGTGTACGTCGAGACGGCGCGGGAAGCCTCCACCCGGGCGGTCTTGATCGGCTTCCCCGCCTCGGCGCAGATCGTCTGGGCCATGTCCTCGTGCCGGTCGCGCAGGAGGCCTGCGACACGGTCGAGGATCGCCGCGCGTTCGTGCGCCGGTAGCGGAGACTCGAGTGCGCGCGCCGCTGCATCGACCGCTCGCCGCGCATCGTCCGCGCCGGACTTCGGCGCGCGGCCGACGACTTCGCCCGAGTACGGCGAACGGACTTCGATCTCTTCGGTCGTGGTGGCCATATGCTCGCGTCGTGCTCAGCCGCGACGATATCGGGATTCACCTGGGCAGCGAGGTCGTGGTGGACGGTGCCACGTGGCCGGGGCTCGTTCACACGATCGACCATCCGGACGGGCTCGTCCTCGTCGACACTGGGATGATCGACTCGGCGCCCGAGCTGAAAGACTGGCAGCCGACACCGCATCCGCTTCCGGCCGGGCTCGTGAGCCGCGTTGCGATGGTCGTCAACACGCACCTCCACTTCGACCACTGCGGCGGCAACCGTCTCTTCCCGGGCGTCCCGATCCACGTGCAACGCCGCGAGCTCGCCGACGCGCGGACGCAGCACGACTACACGATCAAAGAGTGGGTCGACTTCGACGGAGCGACGTACGTCGAGCACGATGGGGAAGCGGAGATCCTGCCGGGTGTGCGTCTCCTACCGGCTCCCGGCCACACGGCCGGTCATCAGATCGTCGTCGTGGAGACGGACGAAGGGCTCGTCGTCCTCGGCGGTGACGTCGGTTACTCGTTCCAGGAGATCGGGCGCGGCGAGACACCCGGACAGCGACTCGTCCTCGAGCTCGCGGCGCCGACGTACCTCGCGCACGTCGAGGAGCCTCGGGTGCCGCGACGCAGTCCGTAGCCGCTACTGGAACTCGGGCGGCATACGCATGGCGAGCGCGTAGATCACCTTCGGCTGCAGGGACGGAACCTCGCGCATCAGCGTCCGGAAGTCCCTGGCGGTCACGAGCAGAACGGTCAAGGGCGTCAGCGCGGTCACCGTCGCCGTCCGCGGGATCTCCGCGACGAGCGAGATCTCGCCGAGGAAGTCTCCGTCCGACAGCTCTCTGACCCGCCGGCCCTTGCGCCGCACCTCGGCTCGGCCCTCGGCGAGCACGATGAACTCCTTCCCGGGCTCGCCTTCCTTCATCAGCGTCCGGCCGGCGGGAAGGTTGAGCTCGGTGGAGAGCAGGGCGATCTGCGCCAGCTCTGCGCGCGAGCACTGCGCAAACAGCGGTACCCGCTTCAAGAGCTCGATCTTCGCGTTCTTGCGCAGCATCGACGGCGGTACAGTCTTCCACGATGCCGTCCGACGCATTGATCGTCGACGCCGTTCGCAGTCCGATCGGGAAGAAGAACGGCACCCTCTCGCACATCCGGGGCGACGAGCTCTCGGCTCAGGTCGTGAACGCGCTGGTCGCACGGAACGGCGTCGAGCCCGGAGAGGTCGAAGACGTGCAGTGGGGCTGCGTCACGCAAGTCGACGAGCAGGCGTGGAACATCGGACGCAACGTCGCGCTCACGGCCGGCTGGCCTGTTTCAGTCGCCGGCACGACGGTCGACCGCCAGTGCGGCTCCTCGATGCAGACGAACTTCAACGCTGCCGCGGCAGTCTGGTCGAGCCAGCTCGATCTGGTCGTCTCGGGCGGCGTGGAGATGATGTCGCGCGTCCCGATGGGGTCGAACAACGGCTCGATGTCCCCGCTCGTCTGGGAGCGCCACGACATCGTGATGCAGGGCATCTCGGCCGAGGAGATCGCAAAGCAGTGGGGACTCGGGCGCGAGGAGCTCGACCGGATCGGTTACGAGTCGCACCGGCGCGCGGCGCAGGCGATCGACGAGGGGCGCTTCGAGAAGGAGATCGTCCCGATCGAGCTCGACGTGCCGGAGCCGGACAACTCCGGCAGCGCAGCGACGATGACGCGCGTTCGCTTCGCGGTCGACGAAGCGGTGCGGCGCGAAACGACGCTCGAGAAGATGGCCGCCCTGCAGCCCGCGTTCATCCCGGACGGTGTCGTGACGGCCGGGAACTCGTCCCAGATCGTCGACGGCTCGGCCGCGGTGCTGGTCGTCTCGGAGGCCAAGGCCTCGGAGCTGGGGTTGAAGCCGCGGGCGCGGTTCGTCTCCTTCGGCGTGGTGGGCGTCGATCCGCACCTGATGCTGCACGGCAACCCCGAGGCATCCGCGAAGGCGCTCGCGAAGGCGGGGCTGACGTGGGACGAGATCGACGTGATTGAGGTGAACGAGGCATTCGCCTCGGTCGTGGCCCAGTTCCTCGCCGACACGGGCCTGCAAGAGCGCTACGAGGCCGGCGACGTGAACCCGAACGGCGGCGGCATCTCTCTCGGACATCCCCTGGGCGCGACCGGCGCACGGATCACCGCCACGCTCGTCTCGGAGCTCGAGCGCCGCCAGGCACGCTACGGCCTGGCGACGATGTGTATCGGCTTCGGCCAGGCCATCGCCGCCGTCGTGGAACGGCTGTAGTCGCGCGGGAACCGTTTCGGCCCAGCGGACCCGTAGCGTGAGGTGAGCGAGCCTTCCGATCGCACGCTTTGGGCGCATGCGCGTGCGGGAGACGCGGCGGCGTTCGGAACCCTGTTCGAGCGGCACGCAGGACGGATCTACAACTACTGCTTCCGACGCACGGCGGACTGGGCGCTGGCCGAGGATCTGGCCTCCGCGACGTTCCTCATTGCGTGGAAGAGCCACCGGCGCGGACCGCTCCAGGCAGAGAGCGCCGAGCCGCTGCTCTACGGGATCGCGACCAACGTCCTGCGGAATCAACGCCGCACGCTGAAACGTGCCCGGGACGCGCTCGGTCGGGTGCCGCCGGCACGGGTCGAGGAACCGGACTTCGCCGCAGAGACGGCGACGCGGCTCGACGACCAGGCGGTGATGCGGCGGCTGCTCAATCTCTTCTCCCGGCTTCCCCGGCGCGAGCAGGACGTGATCGCGCTGTGCGACTGGAGCGGCCTGTCATACGAGGAAGCGGCCGAGGCGCTTGGCCTTCCGATCGGCACCGTCCGCTCGCGTCTTTCGCGCGGACGGCGCAGGTTGCGGGAACTCGCTGCCGGCGGCGGACCCGAAGGGGACGTCCATGTCGTCCCGTTTCCCATCGAGGTGAACAAACAATGAGCACTCGCCTGACTCCTCCCCCCGAGCGCGACTTCCCCGCGGGACGGCTCCAGCAGCGAAAGGAGCAGCTCGTGTCCCAGATCCACCCAGAGCGCCCGCTGCCGCAGCGGCCCGCGTATCGTCGTCGCCGTCCGCTCGTCCTCGCGGTCGCGGCAGTCGCCGTCGCGGCGATCGTCGCGACGGTCGTCCTCCCCTCCGGCGAGACCGGCGGCGCGAGCCCGGCCGCCGCGGCTGTGTTGCGTCACGCGGCCAAGACCGCCGCGAGCCAGGAGGCCACCGCGCCGCCGGCTTCCAGCCAGTTCGTGTACACGAAGAGCCAGAGCTCGTACGAGAACACGGCCGTCGTCGACCAGCAGACGATCAACTTCTTCCAGGCCCAGACGCGTGAGATCTGGATTGGACCCGATGGAAGCGGCCGTATTCGTGAAAGCGACGGCGTGCCTCGCTTCGCAACGAGCGCCGACCGGGCGGCTTGGGTCGCCGCGGGCAAGCCGGACCTCACAGGCGACCGTTCGGGCACGAACGACAGCTTCGGACCAGGAGGGCTCTCCTACGTCGACCTGAGCAAGCTCCCGACCGACCCGGCCGCGCTCCAGCAGCTCATCGAGAGTCGCACGATCGAGGGTGGCCCGCCCGGAGATGCGGAGACGTTCACGATCATCGGCGATCTCCTGCGCGAGACCTACGCGCCGCCGGCCGTGCGCGCCGCGCTCTTCACGATCGCGTCGGAGCTCCCCGGCGTTCAGCTGATTGGCGCGACGCACGACCACCTCGGCCGTCCCGGCACCGGCGTCGCCTTCGTCTCGCACGGTCTCAGCCACGAGCTGATCTTCGATTCGCAGACGTCGGCTCTGCTCGCCGAGCAGACCGTCGACAGCACCGGGAGCGTGCTCGATTGGACGTGCTACCTCAGCTCCGGCGTCGTCGACTCGACGAGCGCGACGCCGTAGCCTCGACGTGACCGAGATCGGCCGGAGGCGCCGCCGGCTTCTTCGGCCGATCAGTCGTGGCGGGCGAGCCAGTCGCCGACCACCTGCATGTACCGCTCGCGCTCCTCGACGTGCGGCATGTGGGACGACGCCTCGAAGCAGACCCACTCCGAGCCGGCGATGCCGTCGAGCAGGACTTGCTGCAGCGCCGGCGTCGCCTCGTCGTGGCGGCCCGAGACGAGCAGCGTCGGCACATGGATTTCGCCGAGCCGGTGCATCGACTGCCAGTCCTTGATCGACCCGACCACGTGGAACTCGCTCGGGCCGTTCATCGTGTGGTAGACGGTCGGGTCGCGTTCGATCCAGGCGAATGCCTCCGCGACCTCCGGCGGCCACTCGATCCGGCAGACGTGGCGGCCGTAGAAGACGAGGCACGCCTCCATGTACTCGGGGTCGTCCGTCGTGCCCGCCTCCTCATGGCGTCGGAGGGTCGCTTCGACCTCGCGCGGGAGCAGCGCACGTAGCCGGTTCGCCTCCGAGACGAAGTCGGGGAACGACGCCGCGGTGTCGGCGAGGACGAGCGCGCGCAGACCGGGCGGCTGCGTCAGCGCGTACTCCTGCGCGAGGAACCCGCCCCACGACTGGCCGAGGACGTGGTGGCGGTCGGCGATCCCGAGCGCGTCGACGAGGTTGTGTAGCTCACGGACGAACAGGTCGACCGTCCAGAAGTCGGCGCCTCGGTCCGGGTAGTGCGTGCTGCGGCCGTTTCCGACCTGGTCGTAGTGGATCACCGCACGGGACTCGCCAAGGTCGGCGAGCGAGAGGAGGTAGTCGTGCGTCGCGCCGGGGCCGCCGTGAAGAACGACGAGCGGCGCGGGCGCGGCTGCATCGCCGGGGCGTAGGTCGCCGGTCACCCGGTACCAGGTCTGCGCTGCCTCGCCGTCCAGCCGGAAGGCAACCGTGCCCTCACGCACCTCCACGGCGCGACTCTACGCTCCTCGGCGTGAGGGATGACCTGCCGCTCCGCCGCGCGCACGTCGCGCTCGCGCTCACCTTCGTCGCCTTCGGCGTCGTCGACGGCACGTGGACGGCGCGCCTTCCGGCGTTGAAGCAACGGCTCGCACTGGACAGTGGCGAGCTCGGGCTCATCGTCTTTGCAGTGTCGGGTGCGGCGACGCTCGTGCTTCCGCTCGCCGGTTGGCTTCCGGCCCGATTCGGTAGCCGGTATCCGGCAGCTCTGGGGCTCCTGCTCGCGGCGGGATCGCTCGCGGCCGCGGCGTTCGTCCCCGGCCTGGGCACGCTAGCCGCCACTGCTGTCGTTCTCGGCGCAGGCTTCGGCATCGTGGATGTCGCGGCGAACGCGGACGGGGTTGCGCTCGAGCGCCGGCTCGGACGCCATGTGCTGTCGGCCCTCCACGGGACCTGGAGCGTCGGGCTCCTCGCGGGCTCCGGCATCGCGGCGGGAGCGGCCGCGGCGTCCCTCGGCGTTCGCACGCACTTCCCGGCAGTCGCTGCCGGGGTCGTCGTGATCACCGTCGTGGCCGTGCCGCGGCTCCTGCCAACGACCGAGGCTGCCGCCGAAGCGCATTTCGCACTCCCGCGCCGAGAGGTAGCGCTGCCCGCGCTCCTGATGTTCTGCTCGATGTTCGTCGAGTCAGCGACGATCAACTGGAGCGCCGTCTTCCTGGCCGGTCCCGCGCGGGCGAGCGCAGCGGTTGCGGCGGGCGGGGTCGTCGCGTTCTCGGTGGCGATGGCCGTCTCCCGGTTCGTCGGCGACCAGCTGCTCGCGCGCTGGGGCGTGGCCGGTCTCGCCCGTCGCGGTGGCCTGGTGACCTGCGTGGGGGTTGCTCTCGCTCTCGCGGCGCGGGCGCCCGCGGCCGGGCTCGTCGGGTTTGCGCTCGTCGGCGTCGGCTCCGCTGCCCTCGTCCCGGCCATCTTCCGCGTGGCGGGCACGAGCGCCCGCACCTCTGCCGCGGCGGGCATCGCCGCAGTCGCGACCGCGGGGTACACCGGCGCTGTCGTCAACGGGCCGGCGATCGGCTTCCTGGCACGCGGCGTCGGCCTCACCGGCGCGCTCGGGCTCGTTGGCGCAGCGGGTCTCGTGATCGCGCTCCTCGGTCCGCGTCTCGGGCTGGAAGCGGCGCCGGCAAAGCCGGCACCGCCCGGCCGGTAGACCCCGGGCCGCCCACGGCGGCCCGGTTAGGCTCCGCGCGATGAAGATCGGAATCGTCGGGCTGGGGACGATGGGCGCGGGAATCGCGCAGCTCGCCGTGGAAGCGGGACTCGAGACGGTTGGCCGCGAGGTGACCGACGAGCTGGGAAAGACGGCCCGCGGGCGGATCGAGCACTTCCTCACCCGCAAGGTCGAGAAGGGGCAGATCGACTCGTTCGAAATTGAGCTGCTCGCGCTGACCACCGACCTCTCCGCGTTCGCCGACTGCGACGTCGTGATCGAGGCGATCGTCGAGGACCTCGGTCCGAAGCGGGAGCTGTTCGCGGAGCTCGACAGGATCTGCCGTCCCGATAGCGTCCTCGCGACGAACACGTCGGCGCTCTCGGTGACGGAGATCGCGGGTGCGACCTCGACGCCGGAGCGCGTGGTGGGCATGCATTTCTTCAACCCGGCCCCGCTGATGCCGCTCGTCGAGATCGTCCGCGCGGAGCGGACATCCGACGAGGCGTTCGAGACCGCCTATGCGCTGGGCGAACGGCTCGGCAAGCATCCGATCCGCTGCAACGACACGCCGGGCTTCGTCGTCAACCGGGTTCTGATCCCGCTCCTCAACGACTGCATCCGCGTGCTCGACGAGGCCCGCGTGACCGCCGCCGACCTCGACGCAGGCATGAAGCACGGTGCCGGCTGGCCGATGGGCCCGTGTGAGCTCGTCGACCTCGTCGGGATCGACATCCACGTGCACGCAAGCGAAGCGCTCTGGGAGAAGCTGCGCGAGCCACGGATGGCGCCGCCGCCGCGTCTCGTCGCAATGGCGAACGCCGGTCTCCTCGGCCGCAAGACCGGTCGCGGGTTCTACGAGTACAGCTAGACAGTCAGCTCGCCGGACTGCTCGACCAGCAGCTCGAGGCTGAGCGCCTGGAGCACGGCTGCCGAAACGTTCGCCAGGAG
>DASSLB010000062.1:0-12530 GCA_035689945.1 Gaiellaceae bacterium
GTCGGCTTCTACCAGTACGAGACGCGCACGATCTTCGAGAACGCGAAGCTTCAGATCGGCAACACCTACCAGGCCCTCTTCCGCGTCAACTCGGTCTTCTACGACCCGTCGATCTACGGGCGCTTCCTCGTGATCGCGCTCATCCCGACCGTCGTCCTGATCGTCCGCGGCCGCTCGGTTCGAGCCGGTGCGGCGGCGCTGGCGTTTGCCGCGGTTGCGTGGCTCGGGCTCCTGGTCTCCTTCTCGCAGTCGAGCTTCGCCGCGCTGCTCGTCGCCGTGTTACTGGCCGCAGCGGTCGTCTGGCGCTGGAAATCTCTGCTCGCGCTCGGCGCCCTGCTCGTCGTCTCCGCGGGTCTCGTGGCGACCCAGCCAAAGTTGATGCACTCCTTGCGCCACCACACGACCTCGAGTCTCAACGGCGCGTCGAGCGGACGCTATGACCTCGTTGCGAACGGGATCCGGATCGCGAAGGCGCATGCGGTGAAGGGCGTCGGGCTTGGTGGCTTCGAGCAGGCGTACTCGAAACGCACGCACCGGACGCCGAAGAAGAGCGCCTCCCACAACACGACGGTGACCGTCGCGGCGGAGGAGGGCGTCATCGGGCTTCTCATCTACCTCTGGCTGCTCGGCTCGCTGCTCGTCGCGGCCTACCGGCGCATCAACCACACGACCTATGGGCGGGTCGCCTTCGCAGCAGGACTCGCGCTCGTGGCGATCTTCGTCCACTCCCTCGCCTACAACGACTTCTTCGAGGATCCGATGACGTGGGGGCTCATCGGCCTAATCGGCCTCGTCGCGCCGATCCGCGTTCGGGCGCGCGAGCCTCGACCGGTCGAGGCCGTCGAAGAGCCCGTGCCTGAGATGATCGCCCGGTGATGAGACGGTGATCGAGCAGTGGCAGAAGGCGCTCGTCTTGGCGCCACACACCGACGACGGCGAGTTCGGGTGCGGCGGAACGATGGCCCGCCTCGTCGACGCGGGCTGCGACGTCCGCTATGTCGCCTTCTCGATCGCCACTCGCTCGCTGCCACCGGGTTTCCCGCCCGACACGCTCGCGCGCGAGGTTGCGGAGGCGACCGCCGAGCTCGGGATTCCCGCGGAGTCGCTCACGGTGCACGACTTTGACGTCCGCACGTTTCCCGAGCGGCGACAGGACATCCTCGAGTTGCTCGTCGCGCTGTGGGAAGAATGGGAGCCGGACGTCGTCTTCCAGCCGAGCCTCCACGACGTCCACCAGGATCACCGGACGGTCGCCGAGGAGGGCCTACGCGCCTTCAAGCGCACGACGATTCTCGGCTACGAGATCCCGTGGAACAACTTCGACTTCGAATACCAGTGGTACGCCGCGCTCGAGCAGGGACACATCGAGCGGAAGATCGCCGCGCTCGAGCACTACGCCTCGCAGCAGCACCGCCGCTCCGCGAACGCCGAGTACGTCCGAAACCTGGCCCGCACGCACGGCGTGAACGTGAATCGCGAGTACGCCGAGGTCTTCCAGGTGTACCGCGTCGTCGTCTGAGAGAGAGGCGGCGCAGATGAGGGTCTTGCTGGCGGGTCTGGCCCTGCTTCTGCTCGCGAGCCTGCTGCTCGCCTTCGTGGCGTTCCCGGGGCACCGGCACCACCCGCCGGCGTGGTCCGGCCCGCTGTTGCGGGACGGGACGCCCGCAGGGATTCACAAGATCCGGCACGTCGTGATCGTCATGCAGGAGAACCGGTCGTTCGACTCCTATTTCGGCACGTACCCCGGCGCGGACGGGATTCCCGGGCTCGCAGGAAATCGAGGCACGGTGCCGTGTGTTCCCAACCCTCGGCGCAGCCGCTGCGACCGTCCCTACCACGACGCCTCGAACCGCGATTACGGAGGGCCGCACGGGAACGCCGATGCCAAGGCGGACACCGACGGAGGCAAGATGGACGGCTTCGTCGCCCGAGCCGAGGCGGGTGCACGGAGCTATTGCAAGGCCCACTTCGGCGATCCGCGCTGCTCGTACCTGCCCACGCGGCCGGACGTGATGGGGTACCACGACAGGCGCGAGATCCCGAACTACTGGGATTACGCCAGGCACTTCGTGCTCCAGGACCACATGTTCGAGTCGGACGCGTCATGGAGCCTGCCGCAGCACCTCTACCTCGTCTCCGGCTGGTCGGCCAAGTGCACACGCACGGGCGACCCGATGAGCTGCCGCAGCGCCGTGCAGGATCCCGCCAATCCTCCCAACGGACCGTTGAGCACGACCGGGGAGGCGCCGGACTACGCCTGGACCGACTTGACCTACCTCCTGCACAGGTACGGAGTCAGCTGGAGCTACTACGTCCAGAAGGGCGCGCAGCCCGATTGCTCGGCCGACCAGATGTTCTGCGCGCCGGTGCCGCAGAGCTCGCATACGCCCGGCATCTGGAATCCCCTCCCGTGGTTCGACACGGTGCGGCGCGACCACCAGCTGCGAGACATCGCGCCCCTGGGCGGCTTCTTCAAGGCTCTCGCGAGCGACACCCTTCCGTCGGTGTCGTGGATCGTGCCCGGCGACAAGAACAGTGACCATCCGCCGGCCCGCATCACCGACGGGCAGGCCTACGTCACCGGACTGATCAACTCGATCATGCGCTCGCGTGCCTGGGACTCGACGGCGATCTTCCTTTGCTGGGACGACTGGAGCGGCTTCTACGACCACGTCGAGCCGCCGGTCGTCGACAACCAGGGCTACGGGCTCCGCGTCCCGGCTCTCGTGATCAGTCCCTACGCCAAGCGGGGCTACATCGACCACCAGATCCTCAGCCAGGACGCCTACCTGAAGTTCATCGAGGACGACTTCCTCCACCACCGGCGACTCGACCCCACCCTCGACGGTCGCCCCGACCCCCGCCCGACCGTCCGCGAGAACGCACCGATCCTCGGCAACCTCGCCGACGACTTCGACTTCGAGCAGAGGCCGAGACCGCCGCTCATCCTCCCGCTCCACCCGCCGTACAGCTGATGGGTCAGCGCAAGACCAGGAGGTCGAGCCGGTTGCTTCTCGGTTCCGGGTTCTGTCGGACGGCGCGGCGGAGCCGTTCCTTGCCGCGAAGGAACTCGTCGTCGCTGAGACCGCGCAACGTGGTGTCGGCGTCGCGCAGCGTGTCCAACTGGCCGAGGAAGTCTGCGAGGCTCGTCGGGTACGTCTCGCGAACCTGCTCGAGAGCGTCCATCTGGAGTCCGGCGGCCGCGAACGCGTCGCAGGTAGCCGTGACCGACGGGTAGGTCTCGACGGCCCGCGTTGTCTCCGGGAACCAGCGGACGAGCTCGACTCCAGCCAACCTGCCCGGAAAGCCCTGTCGGATAAGGACCGGGGCGCCGGGGCGGAGCACGCGCCGGATCTCGCGTGCGGCGGCAGTCAGGTCTGGGATGTGGTGGATGACGAGGGAGAGCCACGCGGCGTCTGCCGATTCGTCCGGCAGCGGCACGTCGCCTGCGACTCCCTCGAGCACCCGAACCCCCTTCTTCCTCGGGATCCGACCCCGCATCGCGGCCGACGGCTCGACGGCCACGACCTCGAGCTCGAACCAGTCGCTGAAGGCAATCGAGAACTGGCCTGTTCCCGCGCCGACGTCCACCAGCGTCATTCCCGGCGACGGATGCAGGTGCCGGCGGATCGCCTCGCGCCATTCCGAGAGCCCGTCGCGCGGGATCTCGCGAACCGCCTCGTACGCGGCAGCGGTTTCCTCGTCGTAGCTCAGGCGCGCCACGAATGGACGCATAGCAAACATGCTATCCTCGGTCGAGGGAGCTACGCGCTGCGTCGCTTCGGGCGTACGACGCGCAACACCGCGCGCATGCCGCGCTCCGCGTGGTCTGCGACGGCGCACCAGAGCACGTATCTGCCCGGTATGAGCTTCAGCTCGCGGTCGACGACCTGACCGGGCTGCACGCTCGGGAACCGAAAGATGTGCGTTCCGCCGATGCGTCGAAGTTCGAGATCGTGCGTGTCCTGGCCGCGGTTGACGAGCTCGACGATCACATGGCCGGACTTCACGCTGCTGCGGGAGAGGCTGTAGCGGAACTCCTGCGCGACCACCTGGACGCGGGCAGGTGGCTGCGGCGGCGGGTGGAGGATCATGCGATGAGCTTGGGCCGGATGAAGGAGCCCGCTTTCGGGATCACGACTGCGGCATCGACTCCGAACCACTGCTCGAGCAAGGCCGAGTAGACACTCCGAAAATCGGAGGTGGCTGACACGTTGCCGTCCTGATCAAGCCCGCGTTGCAGCCCGGGGAACTCGCCGATCATCTCCCCTGCCACGCGCGTTCCGAGGAGGAAACCCACGCCGGCCGCGCCGTGGTCTGTGCCGCTGTCGCCGTTCTCCGCCGCACGCCGCCCGAACTCCGACCAGATGTGGACGAGAACCCGGTTGGCCAGGCCGCGCGCCTCGAGGTCGCGCTGGAAGGCAAGGAGGGAGTCCGAGGTCAGCTGCAGCCCCTGGGCCAACGCGGTCGTCTCGTCCGCGTGGGTGTCGTACTCGCCTGGGGCCGTCAGCGCGACACAGTGGAGTGGCAAGTCGGCGGCGAGCATGGCAGCGAGCGCCGCGAGCCTCTGTGGGAATGGATCATCCGACTGGGGATACGGAACCGGACTCGAGTAGGACGGCTGACCGTTCGACGACTGGAAGGGGATGAGCTGGCGCCTCAGGCGGTCGACCTGAACCTCGACGGATCCGGCCGTTCGCAACCCGGCGTCCGCGGGCTGGTGGGTGCCCATCGACCCGATCGTCTCGAGCATCCGCTGCTCGACCTGGCCCCAGACACGTCGGCTGTAGAAGTCGTACTGATCGGGCCCCGAGATCGACGCGACCGGAACCCTTGCGGTCGCGAGCGCGGGGGCGAGGGTGTCGTCGAGCGAGAGTCCCTGCAGCGGGTTGTCCTTCTTCCCGACCCGGTCGAGGTAGCGGCCGAGCCACCCTGTCCGGAGGTCGGCGTCCGTCGCTCCGACCTCCCAGTAGTGCCGCGACGTGAAGTGCGACTGGTCCGCGTGGGTATAGCCGACGGCCGGTAGCACCGTCACCTTCTTCTCGGCGTAGAGCTGCTGAAGGCCGCCGAGCGCCGGATGCCAGTAGAGGCGATCGTCCTCGGCGAGTGGGGTGCCTCCGGCGAGCGCGAGCTTCGGCCGAAGCTTCGTGTACAGCGGGTCCCCTTGTGGGGACAGGACCGAGAGGCCGTCGGCGCCGCCCTCGAGGAAGATCGAGATCAGGATCGGTGCGGTGGGCGGCCCCGAGGCGGCCGCTGCGATTCCTTCCTCCAGCGCGCCGAGCCCGAGTCGCGAACCGCCGTAGACGGCGACCGCCGCGCCGAGACTGCCGACGAGGAAGCGGCGACGGCTGAGTCCGGTCCCGGCCGGCAGCGGCATTCCGGCTTCGATGTCCGGGAGCCCGCGCCCGGCCTCTGCCAGTGCACGATGGAGGAGCCGCGAGCGCGAGAGCCCGTCGCAGTGATTGCACGCTCTCGTCATGCGGCTTGAAGCTCCGGGGAGACGGCGATCAGCTGACGGAGTGCGTTCTGGACCATCACGGGGTACTGCTCGCGCTTCCAAGAAGCGCCTTTCGCGTCGCGAAGCGCGCGGCTCGCGAAGGTGTGAAGCGCGTGCTGTGTCGCAGCGCCGAGCGGTGGGTCGTCCCAGAACCGGCAGGCATGGTCGAAGAGCTTCTTCGCGTCGTAGGGCTGCTTGGCGTGTCCGGGATCGAGCGCGTGGCGATCGAGCACGTACTGCGCGATCCACCACCGTCCGCGCCAGGTCGCCGTGTCGAGCCAACGAGTGTCGTCCCAGCCGCCGACGTTTGGCGGGTAGAAGAGCTGTTGTCCTGCCATCGAGTCGAGCCACGTCCAGGCGGTGGTGTCGATCCCCCGTCGGATTCGGCGGAGCAGCCCCGCGTTGTAGACCACTGGGGGCTTCACCATCCGTGGCCCCTCGTAGAGCGCCGGATGGCGGAGGATTGCCGCCACGACGGGTCGCACCTCGTACTTCGAGGAGACGTAGAGTCGCTCGAGCTTCTTCTGAGTTGCGTGGTCCGGCGCGTCCGGGACGAAGTAGCTCCAGAGCTTCCGGACGAAGAACGAGGCGTGATCCGGGTGCGTCACGCAGAGCCGGCACGAGTCTCTCCATGTGAACCGGCCACGGTGACGGAAGATCGTCTTTCCGCCTGGATCGTGGTACTCCGGGTCGTAGCGAAACTTCACCGGCCCGAGGCTCTCGCTCCAGCTGTTCCGGAAGCCTGTGAGCGCGCGGGCCTGCTGGCGGACGTCACGCTCGGTGTAGCCGCGGTCCGCGCCGAGCGTGAAGAGCTCCATCATCTCCCGCGCGTAGTTCTCGTTCGGCGAGTCCTTCGAGTTGTCGCTTCCGTTCAGCCACAGCAGCATCGCCGGGTCCTTCGTCACGTCGAGCAGCAGGTCGTGGAACGAGCCGAGGCCCCTCTGGCGAAAGAGCTGGTTCTGGTTCAGCATCAGCCGCTGTGAGCCGACGCCGCTGTTCGAGGTGGCGAACCAGTCGTGCCAGATCAACGTCATCCGCTCGACAAGCGGCCGCGAGGTTCGCACCATCTTGTCGAGCCACCAGACATGGTCGTGGCCCCAGGCGTCGAGTGGTGCAAGGGGCCGGCCCTTCTCGTCGTGCGGCCGGTGACCCACGAGGTGCTCCGGGCCTGGATGCGTCAGTCTGTGGACGGCGCCTTCGAGCCCGAGACGGGCAAGCGCTCGCGCCTCACCCGGCCGCGGGCCGAAGCCGGCGCGCCACAGCAGGCGCTCCGCTTCCGGAATGCCGAACTTCCCCCGCCACACGGCGACACCCGCCACGCGAGAGGGCATCGGCATCGACTCGCGCCCTTGAGATCCCTCATCGAGGGCTGCCGGCACCCCGTCTGCCGGCTCGAATCAGCCGAGTGTGGGATGCGAGCGCGCCCAGAGTGGCGAGCGTTGATACGCCGCCGCGATGGCGTTCCAGCTGCGACTGAGCGCCGCGAAGCGGGCGCGCTCGAGACGTCCGCGCGCGGTCGGATAGCGCGCGTCCGGCTGAAGCAGCTCGTAGCCCGAGCTGGACAGGACATCGCCGGCGACATCCTCGAACGCGACGGCTTCGTCGCGGCTCATCTGGTTGCGCCAGTCGCGTAGGCCTGGCGTCGGAGGCTGTGCGAGGTTCCGGTGCTCGGGCATCGCGGATACCTCGGGGGCGACATCGTGCTCCAGGAGCCTGGGTTCCCAGGTCAGAGACGCGTGCTCGCACACACGCCGTAGCTCCCGCTCCGGCTCGGCGACGAGGTCTTCGTAACGGAGCTCGAGATAGCGGTCACCGACGTGCATGCCGAGTCGTCGTGCCGATCGGATCTCCATGCGCCAGCGTGCTGCGAACTGCGCGGCTGTCCGCGGCTGCGCCCACGTCTTCCCGGAGAACCCCTCCGGCAGCTCGAGGAACGAGAGTGCGGCGTCGCGGCCGTCGCGAACCAGATGGATCCACAGCGCGTCCGGGAAGAGCCGCTCGAGCAGAGGCAGATGCTGCATGTACAGCGGCGTCTTGTCGCCCCAGCGCGGCTTGCCTTCGTGCTCCGCGTACACCTCGAAGACGGCGGCGATCGCCTCGCCCGTGGTCATGCCTTCGCGCAAACGTGGGCGAACGTCCTCCTCGGCGATGCCCCACTCATACAGCTGATAGAAGCGCCCCAGGTCGTCGAGGAATTCGTCGAGCTTGGGCCGGGAACCGTGTCGGTGGGCGAGCGGCGTGACGAAGAACGACTCGTACGGGATCGCGATCTCGCTGCTGCGGTCGAGCATCACGCGCAGCAGCGTGGTGCCGGACCGGCCGACGCCGAGGATGATGAGAGGCGGAGCCATCGCCCGAGCCTAGAGAACCAGCTCGGCGAGCGTCTGCAGCGCCTCGGGCTGCGGCGTGCCGAGGACGAGCGTCGTGACCGGCGTCTCGCGCCACGCGTCGAGCCGCTCGGCGATCCGCTCCTTGGGGCCGACGAGCGTGACCGCGTCGACGAGCGCGTCCGGCACCGCTGCGATCGCCTCGCGCTGCTTGCCGGCGAGGTAGAGCTCCTGGATGCGCTCGGCATCCTCCTCCCAGCCGTAGCGGCGGACGAGCGAGTTGTAGAAGTTCCGGCCCTTCGCGCCCATGCCGCCGACGTAGAGCGCGACGTGCGGCCGGAGGGCGTCGCGCAGCGCCTCGACGTCGTCACCGACGAGGACGCTTGCCGTCGCGGCGATCTCGAAGTCCGGAGGCGCCCCCGCGAGGCTCGGCCCGAACGCGTCGTCGAAGCGCTCGGGGTCGACGAAGATCGGCAGCCAGCCGTCCGCGATCTCGGCGGCCAGCGCGACGTTCTTCGGCCCGAGCGCGGCGAGATAGATCGGGATCTCGGCGCGTAGCGGGCGCAGCATCAGCTTCAGCGGCTTGCCGAGACCCGTCGCTCCCGGGCCGTCCCACGGGATCTTGTAGTGCTCGCCGTCGTGCGCGACGACCTGCCGTTGCAACGCCGCGCGCACGATCTCGACGTACTCGCGTGTCTTCCCGAGCGGCTTCCCCCAGGGCTGTCCGTGCCAGCCCTCGACGACCTGCGGCCCCGACGTGCCGAGCCCGAGGATGAAGCGGCCGCCGGAGAGCAGGTCGAGCGTTGCCGCCGTCATCGCGGTGTTCGCGGGGCTGCGGCCGGGGATCTGCATGATCGCCGAGCCGAGCTTGATCCGCTCCGTCTTGGCGGCCAGCCAGCCGAGGACGCTGACCGCGTCGGTGCCCCAGGCCTCCGCGACCCAGACCGAGTCGAAGCCGAGCCGCTCCGCATCCTGCACAAGCGGGAAGAGATCAGCTGGGTTCGTGCCCGGTGGTGCGTAGCCGAGGCTGAGGCCGAGTTTCATTGCGCTGGCGATCCTACGTCGGTACCGTCGGGCGGCCATGGCGCACCCGGAGCTCGCAGCCGAACAGGCCTACGTCGACCGCGCCTACGACCAGCTCGACAAGATGCGCTCGACCGTCGCCCGGACGCAGGAAGCGATGGCGACCGAGTGGGCGGCGCTCAACATGGAGGCATGGGCCAAGCGGCGCATGCGCACGTTCGAGGACGCCGAGCGCGGTCTCGTCTTCGGCCGGCTGACACTCGACGGAACGCCAAGACCGCTCTACGTCGGCCGCCGCTGGGTGCACGACGACAAGCACGAATCGCTCGTCGTCAACTGGCAGGCGCCCGCGGCGCGGCCGTTCTATACGGCGACGCCCGAGACGCCACACGGTGTCCAGCAGCGGCGACGCTTCCGTGCCGAGGGACGGCGCCTCACCGACATCTCCGACGAGTCGCTCGACGGCAGCGCGGTCGAGGGCGCGAGCGTCTCGGATTTCCTGCTCGAGGAGCTCGAGCGCCGCCGCGACGTGCGCATGCGCGACATCGTCGCCACGATCCAGTCGGACCAGTACCGGCTGATCACGGCCGATCCCGACGGCGCGCTCGTCGTGCAAGGCGGCCCGGGAACGGGCAAGACGGCCGTCGGCCTGCACCGAGCCTCGTGGCTCCTCTACACGCATCGCGAGCGCCTGCGCCGCGTCCTCGTCGTCGGCCCGAATCCGACCTTCATGGATTACGTCTCGCACGTCCTCCCGACACTCGGCGAGGAGGCGGTCGAGCAACGGGCCGTCACCGAGCTCGTGGACAGGATCGAGGTCACGCGGGAGGAGGAGCCCGACATTGCGCGGCTGAAGGGCGACCCGCGGCTGCGCGAGGTCGTGGCGCGCGCGGTCGAAGTCTCCGTCGTGCCTGCGCCTGAGGAACTCGTCACGCTCGTCGACGGCGTCTACGTGCGGGTGCGGGAGCGGGACGTCGCCGAGCTGCTGGACGAAGCGCTCGAGGCGGGGTCGCCGCTCGGGTTGGCGCGCGAGCGCTTCCGGATGGCCGTCCTCCGCCGCTTCTACGAACGGTACGGCGAGCTGCTCGGGCCGCGCGCGCTACGGAGCTTCGACGAGCTCGAGCGCGCGCTGCGGCGTGGCGGCTTCCTCACGCGCTGGCTCGACCGTGTCCTCCCGCTGCCGCAACCCGAGAAGCTCGTCGCGCGGCTCCTCACCTCGCCGGCCGCGCTCGCCGACGCCTCCGAGGGCGTGCTGGACGACGACGAGCAGAAGCTCCTGCTGCGCGACCGGCCGCGCCGCGTGTCCGAGTTGCAGTGGAGCGACCAGGACGTGCCGCTGCTCGACGAGGCGCGGACGCTCCTCGACGGCGCGCCCCGCAGCTACGGCCACGTGATCGTGGACGAGGCGCAGGACCTCTCGCCGATGCAGCTGCTCGCGATCTCGCGCCGCGCGATCGACGGCTCGCTCACGATTCTCGGCGACGTCGCGCAGGCGACTGGCCCTGTCGTCTACCGTCGCTGGCAGGAGCTCGAGCCGTATCTGCCCGACGAGGCCGAGCTCTCGATCGAGGAGCTTCGCCATGCCTACCGCGTGCCGGCCGAGATCATGGACTTCGCACTTCCGCTGCTCGACCGGATCGCGCCGGAGGTCGAGCCGCCGCTCGCCTACCGAAAGGGCGGAGATCCGCCGCGCCTGGTTCAGGTGGAGCAGCCCGACCTACTCTCGGCGGCGCTGCACGCGGCCGCCGAGCTCGCGGAACGGGACGGGCTGCTCGCGGTGATCGTGCCCCGCTCGCTCGCCGGCGCAGTGCCTGCCGACGGCGACCTGTTCGACGAGCTCTCCGTGCCGGTGCTCACGCCGCGGCAGGCGAAGGGTCTCGAATTCGACCACGTCGTCGTCGTGGAGCCGGCGGCCGTCGCCGACGACGGCGATCGCGGGCTACGCGAACTCTATGTCGCCCTTACGCGCCCGACGAAGACGCTCGTCGTCGTCCACGCCAGGCCGCTCCCGGAGCCGCTCGGCCGGTAGGCGTGCACGTCCCCGACCTGCACGCGGTCGAGCCGAGGCGGATCGAGGCGCTCGTCCCACTCGAGGGCGCACGGATCCTCGAGGTCGGCTGTGGCGATGGGCGGCTGACCGGGTTCGCGGCTGCATGGGCCGCGAGCGTCTACGCGTTCGACCCGAGCGCTGAACGCGTCGAGACGGCTCGGGCGGCAACCGACAGCGAGCGAGTTCGCTTCGCCGTGCACGGCGCCGAGGCGCTCGACGTCGAGCGTGAGAGCTTCGATGTCGCGCTCTGCGGCTGGTCGCTCTGATGCATCGAACCGGAGGACGTGGTCGACGCCCTGACACGGATCCACGCGGCACTCGTCCCCGGCGGCGTGCTCGTCGACACCCAGCCGGTGAGCCCGCGGCTACCGGTCGCCCTCGACGGCGAGCCGATCGGCGAGCTCGAGGACGACGAGTGGCTCGAGATGGTTTCCGCGGTCGACACCGAGGTCGAGAAGGCGCTCGGGACCGGGCTCTTCCAGCTGGGCCACGAGGAGCGCTACTCGATCGTGCACGAGTTCGGCTCCGGGGACGAATGCCTCGAGGTCGTGGGCGCATGGGCCGGCACCGTCGTGCCCAATGAGATCGCGGTGCGCCTCGAACACAGCTCCGCGCGCACTACCGTCGAGCACGACGTTCGGCTCCGCCTGCTCGATCGCCGCTAGCCGCCGGGAAAGAGCAGGCTGTACCCGTAGCGCCTGACCCGCCGCTCGTACCACACCGACACGAGGTCGAGGTAGGCGCGCATGCGCGGGTCGCGCTTCAGCTCCTGCCAGCGCCGGAAGTACTTCTCGTTCGCCCCCGTGGCGACCGGCTCGCTCGGCGGAATCGGCTCCAGCTTGAGGAACTCGAAGATCGCCCGCAGCTCGGCCGCCGGGTCGCTCACGAGCTGCTCGTACTGGAGGACGTGCACTCGGGCGAGGTGCTCGCGGTCGGCCTCGAACAGGGCGTGACAGCGGAGCCAGTGCTCGAACATCCGGTCGTAGCGGCGGGTTCCGCGCCACTTGGCGGTCGGGATCGAAACGGGGATCGGGTGGCGCACGATGACGACGAACGAGGAGCTCGGGTAGAGCGCCTGCAGGAACCGCGTCTTGAGCAGGTTGGGCGGTGACTTCTCGAGCAGCACGGGGCGAGTGAGGTCCCAGTGGGGCGCCCACTCCTCGAACAGTCGCAGTGCGTTCTCCTCGGAGACGAGCGGAGAGCTCTCGGTCAGGTGCATCTCGGGCGCGAAGCCGAAGCGGCCCGGACGGCCGTGCTCGTGGTCGCTCGGGTAGACGGTCTGTAGGTGCTGGCCCTCGTCGGCCGGAGCGCTCGTGCCCGAGAAGCCGCTGACCTGCGGATGCGCAGCAAGCAGCCGCGCCAGCAGCGTCGTGCCGCTGCGGTGCAGGCCCGCGAGAAAAACGAACCGATGGCCCTCCATCGGCGGCCAATCGTACGCAGCGGCCCAGCCCTCACTGCATGAAGTAGCGTCGAGCCGATGCGCGCGCGCGTCCTAGGCAACGGGGGGCCGGAGGTCTCGGTGGTCGGCCTCGGCACGAACAACTTCGGCCGTCGCTGCGACTACGAGCAGACGGTCGCGGTGATCGACGCCGCGCTCGATGCCGGCGTGACGCTCCTCGACACGGCCGACATC
>DASSLB010000063.1:0-2281 GCA_035689945.1 Gaiellaceae bacterium
GCTTCACGAAGCCGACGAGCGCGGCGAGCACCGGGCGGAGCCAGTCCTCCTCGGGCTCGCGGAGCGGGACGAGCGAGCGGCCGCCGCGTTCGACGAAGAGCGCGGGCTCGCCGCCGAGCAGGACGACGTGCGCTCCCGCGACCCGCGCGGCCCGTGCGCCCGCGCGCTTCGGCCACGGCAGGACTGCGCCGTACGGCTGCGCC
Organism: Gaiellaceae bacterium; assembly: GCA_035689945.1. GTDB lineage: Bacteria > Actinomycetota > Thermoleophilia > Gaiellales > Gaiellaceae > Palsa-739. Next base: position 204 of record DASSLB010000063.1, read on the forward strand.
GGGTCGGCCGCCGCGAGGACGAGCGGCTCGGGCTCGTCGTCCTCGCGCGGGCGCAGCTCTCGCAGCCGCTCGACGGCGCCGCCGAGCGCGAACTGCGCGCCGCCGAGACCTTCCACGAAGTAGCCGCGCCTGCACGAGCCGAGCGTCTCGAGCGCTCGCAGTTCGCCGTAGACCGCGGAGTAGCCGCCGGGGATCCCCTCGGCCCGAACGGCGTCGCGCGTGACGACGCCGTGTCGCTCGAGCAGCAGCTCGGCCAGCGCCCGGCGATCGGGCTCGCCGGCTGCGAAGAGCTCCGCCGCAAGCGACCAGCGGCCCTGCGTCGCCGTCGGGCGGTGTGCGCGAGTGCGCGAGAAGCGCCGGGCCCGTCGGTCCGGCTTTGGAGGCTGGTATCGCCGCTCCGCGCGCAGCGGCGACCAGGAATCGTTCGTCACCTCGCCGCTCCAGACCAGATCCCACAGAGCCGGTAGTGCCGTCTCGGCGTCGAGCCCCGTTCCAGCGAGGAGCCCATCCCAGAACAGCGCGCCGCCGGCGAGCGCCGCCCGGATCGCGTCGTGCGCTTCGCCGTCCGGCGAGGTCGCCGCGGACGGACGTCCGAGCAGCGGCGCGTCGTCCCGGAAGAAGAGAGCGACTCGATCAAGCCCCGCTCCGACCCAGACGAGCTCGCCCGACGCGCAGAGCTGGTCGAGCTGCTCGGGCCGGTAGTCGGGCATGCGCCGCGGGAGCACCTCCGCCTCCCAGAGCGCGACCGGCAGCGCGAGCGCCTGCAGCGGGACGAGCGCCTCACGGAGAGACGCGCGGCGGTCGATGCCGTGCCAGCTCGGCAGGAAGCGACCGAGCGCCGCCTCCTCCACCGGCTCCACCTCCCGGCGCAGCGCTGCGAGCGAGGCGCGGCGCAGCCGCCGGAGCACTTCCGGGTCGCACCACTCGCGCTCGGTGCCGCCGGGACGAAGCTCGCCACGGACGAGCTTCTCCTCACGCTCGAGCTCGCGCAGCTCCTCCTCGACGTCGACGCCGAACCACGCCGCTGCCTGAGCCGTCGTGAACGGGCCGTGCCCGCGCGCCCAGCGCGCGACGAGCGACCGCAGTGCGTCGGACACCGGCTCGAGGAACACCGACGGGAGGCCCGAGGGAGGCACGACGCCGAGCGCGTCGCGGTAGCGGCCCGCATCCTCGGCCGCCGCGAGCCGCTCCTCGCCGGCGATGCCCACCCGGATCGCGCGACGCTCCGCCTCGAGGATCGCAGCGTGCGCCTCGTCGAACTCGCCCGCACGCAGGTCGCCTCGCAGGCGAAGCAGGTCGTGGAGCCGCTCCGGGTCCTTGGGGAACGGCCGGAGCGACGCCTCGACCTCGGCGAGCGCCGCCGGGTCGATGAGCTCTCGCAACTCCTCCTGGCCGAGCAGCTCCCGCAGCAGGTCGCGGTCGAGCGAGAGCGCCTGCGCACGCCGCTCCGCGGGCGGCGTGTCGTCCTCGTACATGTACGTCGCGATGTAGTCGAAGAGCAGCGACGACGCGTACGGCGACGCGGTCGCGGTCTCGACGTCGACGAGGTCGATCTCGCGGGCGCGCAGTCGCGCGAGCAGCCGCTTGAGAGCCGGGAGGTCGAACACGTCCTGCAGGCACTCGCGATACGTCTCGAGCACGATCGGGAAGCTCGAGTACTTCCGCGCGACCTGGAGCAGCCCCTGCGCCTTGAGCCGCTGCTGCCAGAGCGGCGTCCGCTCGCCGGGCCGGCGGCGCGGGATGAGAAGAGCGCGCGCCGCATTCTCGCGGAAGCGTGCGCCGAACAGCGCGGTCTGCCCCACCTCGGCGAGTGCCGCCGGGTCGATCAGCTCGCGCAACTCCTCCTGGCCGAGCAGCTCCCGCAGCAGGTCGCGGTCGAGCGAGAGCGCCTGCGCCCGCCGCTCCGCGGGCGGAGTGTCGTCTTCGTACATGTAGGTCGCGATGTAGTCGAAGAGCAGCGACGACGCGTACGGCGACGCGGTCGCGGTCTCGACGTCTACGAGATCGAGCTCGCGGGCGCGCAGCCGGCCGAGCAGCCGCTTCAGCGCAGGCAGGTCGAACACGTCCTGCAGGCACTC
>DASSLB010000064.1:0-2082 GCA_035689945.1 Gaiellaceae bacterium
GACGCGCGCGATTCACGTCGGCCAGGAGCCAGATCCCGCGACCGGCGCGATCATCACGCCGATCTACCAGACGGCGACCTACGTCCAGGAGGCGGTCGGCGAGCACAAGGGCTACGACTACTCGCGCGTCGCGAACCCGACCCGGCACGCGCTCGAGACCGCGCTCGCCTCGCTCGAATCGGCCGAGCATGGGGTCGCGTACTCCTCCGGCCTCGGCGCGACGACGACGCTCTTCCACCTGCTGAGTCCGGGCGACCGCGTCGTCCTGATCGCCGACGTCTACGGCGGCGTCTACCGGATGACCTCGCAGGTCTACGAGCCGAAGGGCTACCGCTTCCACTACCTGCCGGCTGAGGAGTTCCCGAACCTCGCCGAGCATCTCGACGACACGACGCGCATGGTGTGGATCGAGACGCCATCGAACCCGATGCTCAACATCGTGGACATCCGTGCCGCGGCCGAGGCCACACATGCGGCCGGAGCGCTCCTCGTCGTCGACAACACGTTCGCGACGCCGTACCTGCAGCGGCCGCTCGAGCTCGGCGCGGACGTCGTCGTCCACTCGACGACGAAATACCTCGGCGGTCACTCCGACGTCGTGGGCGGCTTCGCGGCGACGAACGACCCGACGGTGGCGGAGCGCCTGCGCTTTCTTCAGAAGTCGCTCGGCGCCGTGCCCGGCCCGTTCGACGCCTGGCTCGTGCTACGCGGGATCAAGACGCTTGCGCTGCGGATGCGGCAGCACTGCCTGAACGCGACGGAGGTCGCCGCGGTGCTCTCGCGGCACCCGCGTGTCGAGCAGGTCTTCTACCCCGGGCTTCCAACCCATCCTGGCCATGCGATCGCAGCGAGTCAGATGCGCGATTTCGGCGGCATGGTTTCGTTCCTCGCGGAATCGCCGGAGGAGGCGGCGGCGATCGCCGGCCGCACGCAGCTCTTCCAGCTGGCGGAGTCGCTGGGCGGCGTCGAGAGCCTGATCGAAGTGCCCGCGCGGATGACGCACGCTGCAACGGCCGACGCGCCGTTTGCGGCGCCCCCGAACCTCATCCGCCTCTCGGTCGGAGTCGAAGCCGCGGCCGACCTCATGGACGACCTCGAGCGGGCGCTCGTCCCCGCCGCCGCGCGCACACGTTGATGAGCACCGATGCGGTCGTCTTCGTCGAGATCCCGGCGGGCTCGCGCAACAAGTACGAGTGGGACGACGACCTCGGAGGCATAGTCCTCGATCGGCGGCTGTTCACGGCAATGGCGTATCCCGCGGACTACGGCTTCGTCGAGGGAACGCTCGCGGAGGACGGCGACCCGCTCGACGCGCTCGTCCTCGTCTCCGACCCGACCTTTCCGGGCTGCCGGATCCGCGTCCGCCCGATCGGCGTCTTCCACATGACCGACGAGAAGGGCCCCGACGAGAAGCTCCTCTGCGTGCCGCTCGGCGATCCCGCGTTCGAGCGCGTCGCCGACATCCACGATGTCCAGAACGAGCTGCGGGACGAGATCGAGCATTTCTTCCAGCGCTACAAGGACCTCGAGCCGTCGAAACGGACGGAGACGCGTGGCTGGGGAAATCGCGACGCGGCGGAGAAGATCGTGCTCGCGGCGCGCGAGCGCGCCTAGGCCGGCTGGAGTGAAGCGAGTCGCTCGCGCACGAGGCGCGCGAGAGGGACGATCCCCTTGCGCTCGTAGCGATCGAGTGCTTCGCGCCAGGCGGCGACTGCCTCCTCGCGGCGGCCGGCCGCCTCGAGGACCTCGGCAAGGTCACAGTAGGCATCGCCCTGGCGCAGCAAACAATCGGTGCGCGCAAACCAGTCGACTGCTTCCTCAGCAAGCTGCACGGCCTCAGCGTGCTGGGCACGTGCCGAATGGACGAGCGCCTTGGTCTGCCGCCAGAGCGCCTGCGTCCAGACGTCCTCGGGAGCACCGAGCGCGCGGCCACGCTCTGCGAGCAGCTCCGCCTCGTCGTAGAGGCCGCGCGCGCAGAGGACGCGGCCGAGCTTGGGAGCGTATGTGGACAGCTCCGCGCTGCGGCCTCCCGCCTCGAAGTCTTCGCAGGCGCTGCGCAGATGCACCGTCGCAGCTCCCTGG
>DASSLB010000065.1:0-5240 GCA_035689945.1 Gaiellaceae bacterium
TCGCGCTCGCCCATGAGGTCGCGGACGACCTCCACTCCGGCTGCGCCGATCGCGACGTCCGTGGTCGCGGCGCGCCACGGCCGGCCGAAGGAGTCGGTGACGACGACGCCGACGTCGGCGCCTGTCCGCTCGCGCAGTCCCTCACGCAGGCGCGCTGCGGATGCGTCGGGGTCGACCGGCAACAGAACGACGGTCTCCGGCGCCGGCGCGTTCGAAGCGTCGACTCCCGCTGAGCCGCAGACGTAACCATGCCGCGTGCGGCCGATGATGAGCGGCGGACGGACGCGGACGAGCTCGACCGCCTCGTCGAGGATGACCTGGATCCGACGCGGGTCGGCCTCGTCCCCCGCGAGCTCGCGCGCCCGTTCCGACGGCTCGATGCCGGCGAGCTCGACGATGCGGCCCTCGATCTTCGAGACGGCCTTTTGCGCGACGACGACGACGTCTCCGTCCACGAGCTCGGCGCGTTCTGCGACCAGCGCCACGAGGTCGTCTCCCTCCTCCAGCTCGGGCAGTCCCTCGACAGGCGTGACGGTGAAGCCGGGGCTGACGTCCTTGACGAGGATCAGCGCCGGATTCTCCTCGTCCCAGAAACCGTGAAGCTCTTCGAGCGCGACGAAGCCGAGCGCTTCGTAGAACGCCCGAGTCGCGTCGTAGCCAGGGCTCGAGTTCGAGGGCCCGGGCGTCTTCACGTGGACGTAGCGGATGCCGTGTGCCCGGCACCAGGCTTCAGCCGTGGCAACAAGCGCCCGGCCGATCCCGCGGCGGTGATGCTCGTGCCGGACGCCCATGACGTAGAGCTCCGCTGCCCGCGACGTGTGCTGCTTGAGGCAGAGGAAGCCGGCGTCGGGCTCGACAGCGAACGTCGGTAGAGTGCCCGCCGCCTCGATGTAGGCCGTGGTCGCCTCCTCGATCCCGAACCACTCGGGCAGGTCGCGCAGCACGGCCTCGGCGATGCGGGAGCGCTCCGCCGGGTCGGTGATCTCGACCACCTGCGTCACGGGAGGCCGGTGATGCGTATGCCGGCGTGGCCCTTGTAGCGCTTGTTCAGGCTGACGATGACCGCTGTCAATCCCTCGAGCACGCGCGCACGAGAGAGCGGGCCGGCGTCGAGCGCGCGGCCCCCGACAACTTTCCCTGCGAGCTCGAGCGCGAGCTCCTTCGCAGGGGGGTCGTCGCCGCAGACGAACGCGTCCTCGTCGGGACGGCCCTGGGCGAGCTTGCCCGCGGCGAGCGAGTGGAGGCCTGCGACCACCGGTGCACGGAGGAGCGCTTGCGTCCGCTCGGCAAGCGAGACGGTCTCCTTCGAGCGGAGGTCGCTGGCGACACAGAGAACAGGAGTGGCGCCGACTGCGTCTGCGAGCGAGGCGGCCGTGTCGAGAGTGCCGTCGGCTTTCGTCGCGAGGACGACCAGGTCGGCCTGGCGCACTGCGTCGTCGTTCGTTGCGCCGTCGGAAGCCCCGACCTCGCGCGCCTTCTCCTTGGCCCGCTCGGCGTCACGGGAGCCGATCACGACCTCGTCTCCGGCCTCGACCAGTCGCGCCGCGAGCGCGAGCCCGAAGTCGCCCGTCCCGCCGACGATCGCGACTCTCATGCGGGCACCGCTCCCATAGCGACCTCGGCCAGCCGGCGTCGGGCATCGCGGTCGCTCATGAGCGTCCGCGTCACGATCGGCCGAACGTCGCCGAGACCGTCGAGATCGTCCGCGTCGGCTTCGTCCACGACGAGCGCATCGATCAGACCGGTGTAGCAACCCGCGACGTGGTGCGGCGACGTCCCGCCTGCGAGGCGGCGCAACATGCGGTCGGCAGGCCCCTTCACCGCGTGGCCACCGATCAGCGGACTCACGGCGACGCACGGCACCCGTCGCTCCGCGAGTGCTGCGCGCAACCGGTGAACGGCGAGGATCGGTCCGACCGAGACGTACGGATTGCTCGGGGCGAGCAGGATCAGATCAGCGCCGGCCAGCGCCTCGATCACGCCCGGCGCGGGCCTCGCCTCCGCCTCGCCCTCGAACCACACAGCGTCGACCTCGTCCCGGTGACCGCGCGCCACGAACCACTCCTGGAACGGGAATTCCCCTGCCGGGGTGGCGAGCCAGGTGCGCAGCCGGTCGTCGGTCGCCGGGAGCAGCCGCGTCTCGATGCCGAGGCTCCGCGCCAGCCGCACGGTCACAGTGGAAAGGGGCTCGCCTGCGTGAAGCGCCTGCGTCCGGACGAGATGGAGGCCGAGGTCCCTGTCGCCCAGGGCGAACCAGTCTTCTCCACCGAGGACACCGGCCGTCTCGAGCGCGTTCCAGCTTTCGTCGCGCCGACCCCAGCCACGCCGCTCATCCGCAAGGCCCGCGAGCGCGTACAGGATCGAGTCGAGGTCGGGCGAGACGTGAAGTCCGAGCACCTCGACGTCGTCGCCTACGTTGCCGACCACGGTCGTCGCGGCTGCGCCCGCGACGTCCACCACACCGCGGACGAAGCGCGCACCGCCAACGCCGCCAGAGAGCACGGCGACGTTCACGCGAAGCTCCCCTCGAGCTCCGCGAGGCAGGCCTGCGTACGCGGGCCGGCGCGCAGCTGGAGTCGCGTCAGATCCTCCATCGTGTCGACGTCATCTGCAAGGTTCGGCACCGCGACCGACACGGCCTCCATTCCGAGTGACGCGGCATGAGCGCGGAAGCGGTCGGCGCTGCCCGGACCGTACAGCGGGGCGAACGCCCCGGCCGTCGGGAGGCTGAGCGCGTTCGTCGTCCCGTCGAGCGCCTCGACGAGCGCCAGAGAGCCGGCCGGCGGCGCATCGAGGAGCGAGCGAAGGTCGTGCGGCACGACGCACGGGACGTCGGCGTTGACGACGAGGATGCCGTCAGTACCAACGCCTTCGAGGCCTGCCTGCACGGCCGTCCCCTGGCCGCCGCCCGGATCGGAGACGACTTCGGCTCCCGCCTCGACGGCCGCCGCCGCGCCCTCCTCGTCGGGCGTCACGACGCGGGTGCGTCCCACCGCGACGCACGCTGCCAGAACGTCCTGGAGCATCGCCCGTGCGAGCGCGCCGCGGACGCGGCGCGAGTCATGGAGGCGCGTCTTCCCCTCGGCACCCGCAAACGGGATCACGACCGTGACCACGCGGGCAAGCCTAGATACTGGAGCGGTGAAGATCGCGGCGACCCAGACGTTTCCGGGCCCGGCATGGGACGACCTGCCGAAGGTTGAGCTGCTGGACGGCTGGCCGCCGCCGGAGCCGCTGCCGGATGTCGATGTGCTCGTCGCCGCGATCGCTCCGATCGGCGCGGCGGAGCTCGACCTCCTCCCCGACCTCGGGCTCGTCGCCAACTACGGCGTGGGCTACGACAGCGTCGACGTCGCCGCGTGTCGCGAACGCGGGATCGTCGTCACGAACACGCCGGGCGTGCTCGACGCTGCGGTTGCAGATCTCACGCTCGCTCTGATCCTCGCGTGCCGCCGCCACCTCGTCGAGTCGGACCGCTTCGTGCGCGAGCAGCGTTGGCGGGAAGGCTGGGCGCGACCGGAGCTGCTCGGCCGCGATCTCGCTGGCTCGACTCTCGGCCTCGTCGGCCTGGGCCGGATCGGGGTGGAGGTCGCGCGGCGGGCGGCGGTGTTCGAGATGCACGTCGTCCACCACCGGCGCAACGACGGTCTCCCGCTCGACGAGCTCCTGCGCACGGCGGACGTCATCTCGCTGCATGTGCCGCTGACACCGGAGACGAACGGCCTCATCTCGCGGGAGCGGCTCGCGCTGCTGCGGGACGGCGCCACGCTGATCAACACGGCCCGCGGAGCGCTCGTCGACGAGGACGCGCTCGTGCACGAGCTCGTCTCGGGCCGGATCTCCGCGGGCCTCGACGTCTTCGCCGGGGAGCCACACGTTCCCGATGCCCTGCTCGGCCTGCCCAACGTGGTGCTGACGCCGCACGTCGCCAGCGCGACTGTCGAGACGCGGGCGGCAATGACGCGGGTCCTCGTCGACAACGTGCTCGCCTTCGTCCGCGGCGAACCGCTTCCGAACGAAGTCTTCGCCTAGAGCGCGCCGGGCCTACCGCCGGCGACCCAGTCGCGCACTTCGAACCAATGGCTCGCCTGCAGCGCCTCGGCGACCTTTTCTTCGGTGTGCGTCGCGTAGAAGACGTGCCGCTCGAGGTCGCAGCAGATGGCCACGTCGGACAGCGGGATGTCGGGGATCCACATCAGCGCGTCGGCAGGCAGCCTCGCCTCGGCGACGGTGTAGTGCTTGAACTGGAGCTCAGGAGCGATCTCCATCAGCTCAGGCCAGTCTGGACAGGCGCGCGAGCTCACGCCGGTGTCGGGACGGACAGTGCTCGCCGGACGATTCCGGCGAGCGTGCGGACGAAGGTGGGATCGGCATTCGGCATTTCGATGCGCTCGAGTTGCATTCCCAGCTCGGCCGCCTTCTCCTGCGCCTCGACGTCGAGGTCCCAGCGGATCTCGAGGTGATCCGAGACGAAGCCGACGGGGCAGACGAGGACGCGCTCGACGCCTTGTCGCCGCAGCGACTCGAGGTGGTCGAGGATGTCCGGCCCGAGCCACGGCTCGCCGGTCGGCGACTCGCTCTGGAAGGAGAAGCTCCAGTCGCTCAGACCGGCGGCCTCGGCGACGAGGCGACTCGTCTCGAAAAGCTGGTCGCGGTATGGGTCGCCCGCCTCGAGGATGCGCGCGGGCAGCGAGTGCGCCGTGAAGACCACGTGAGCGTCGGTGCCGCGGACACGATCGGCGAGCAGCTCGACGAATCCCGGCTCCTCGTGCCAGCTTTCGACGAAGCGCAGCTCGGCCCGTCCGGCGAGCGCGCCCTCGAGTTGCTCGCGGTAGCCCGCGATCGAGAGCGCGGAGTAGTGCGGCGCGAGCACGAGCCCGACGATTTCCTTAGCTCCGGACGCGAGTGCCGCCTCAGCGGCGTCCGCGATCCGCGGCGTCCAGTGCTTCATCCCGGTGAAGACCGGCAGGCCGAGCTCGTCCTCGAGGGCGGCGCGAGTCTCCTCGGTGGTCGCGTTGAGCGGCGAAGAATCCTCGATCCCGAGTCGCCGGTAGCGCTCGACGAGATCGGCAAGGTTCTCGGGCGCGATCGGCCGGCCACCGCGGATGTCCGCGTAGTACGCGGGGACATCCTCGAGACGCTCCGGCGAGCCGTACGCCATCAACACGACAGCCGCTTTCATGCCGTCTGACCGTAGCTGCGGACGAGCTCGGCGAGCCGCGTCAAGACGTCAGGATCGG
>DASSLB010000066.1:0-4952 GCA_035689945.1 Gaiellaceae bacterium
CTTGCCGACCTTCTCGATCGCGTCGGCGATGACGTCGCCGATCTCCCGCTCGCGCGAGGAGACGGTTGCGATGCGCGCGATGTCCTCGCGGCCCGAGACGTCCTTCGACTGCGTCTTGAGGTTCTCGACGACCGCGTCGACAGCGGTCTCGATGCCGCGCTTCAGCGACATCGGATTGGCGCCGGCTGCGACGTTCTTCAGGCCCTCGCGGACGATCGCCTGAGCGAGAACGGTCGCCGTGGTCGTGCCGTCGCCGGCGACGTCGTTCGTCGCCGTGGCGACCTCGCGCACGAGCTGTGCGCCCTGGTTCTCGAAGACGTCCTCGACCTCGATCTCACGCGCGATCGTGACGCCGTCATTCGTGATGGTGGGCGCGCCGAACTTCTTGTCGAGCACGACGTAGCGCCCCTTCGGGCCAAGGGTGACCTTGACCGCGTCGGCGAGGATGTTCACGCCACGCTCGAGCGAGCGCCGCGCATCCTCGTTGAACTTCAGCTCTTTGTGAGCCATCTTCTCTTCTGACCTCCGTTTGTCTCTCTACGCGGTGGCGCCGGCCGGCTCGCGATCGCCGGTGACCTTTGCGAGCACATCCGACTCGCGCAGGATCAGGTAGTCGTCGGTGCCGACCTTGATCTCGGTCCCGCCGTACTTGGAGAAGACGATCTCGTCGCCTTCCGTCAGGTCCATCGGGACGAACTTTCCGTTGTCGTCCCGGGAGCCGGGACCGACTGCGAGGACGCGGCCGCGCTGCGGCTTCTCCTTCGCGGTATCCGGAAGCACGATGCCGCTCGCCGTCGATTCTTCCTCTTCGAGGACCTCGACGATGAGACGGTCACCAAGCGGCTTCAGGTTCATACAACAGCCTCCTGATTGATCTCAGTGACATTTCCTGGCACTCTCCCCTCAAGAGTGCCGAGGGCATTGTATGGCCGGCACTCGAGCGGCGCAAGTGCCAACTGGTAGAACCGCACCGGTGGAACGGGAGTTCTCGGCCGGAGGCGTGCTCGTGCGGACGATCCGCGGCCGGCCGATGGTCGCCGCGATCCGTCCACAGGGCCGGAGGAAGATCTGGGCGCTACCGAAGGGCGGGATCGACGAGGGCGAGACGCCGGCCGAGACCGCAGTGCGTGAGGTACGCGAGGAGACCGGTGTGGAGGGGCTGGTCATCGAGAAGCTCGGCGATGTCCGCTACGTGTACACCGCCTCCTGGAAGGGCGGCGAGCGGATCTTCAAGGTCGTGAGCTTCTTCCTGCTGCGCGCGGGCCGGGGGCGAATCGGCGAGATCGACGAGGAGATGCGGATCGAGGTTGCGGAGGCACGCTGGCTGCCGCTCGAGGAGGCGCCGCGGCTGTTGACCCACAGCGGCGAGCGCGAGATGGCCGCGAAGGCGTGGGAGAGGATCTCGGCGTGAACGACCTCCTCAACGTCGGCGATTTCCTCGACGCTGCGGCTGCGAAGATCGATCCGGCCGTCTGGTGCTACTTCGAGGGCGGAGCCGAGGACGAGCTGTCGCTCCGCGAGAACGTCGCCGCGTTCAGCCGCTGGCAGCTGCGGCCCCGGATGCTCGTGGACGTCGGCGAGCTCAGCCTCGAGACGACGCTGCTCGGCGCTCCCGTCTCGATGCCGCTCGGGATCGCGCCGTTCGCGCTGCAGCGGCTGCTCGATCCGGAGGCGGAGCTCGCCACCACGCGAGCGGCCGCTGTCTCCGGCACGCTCACGGTGGTGCCGACCCTGACGTCGTACCGCCACGCCGAGCTGCAGGCGGCTGCCGACGGGCTGCGCTGGCTCCAGCTCTACGTCCAGACCGACCGAGCCCGGACGCTCGACAACCTCGCCGAGGCGCGAGAGACCGGCTACGGAGCGATCGCCCTCACGGTCGACCTTCCTCTCATCGGCCGCCGGGAGCGCGATCTCCGACTCGGATTCGCGATACCCGCGGAGATACCACTGCACTACGGGACGCTCGTCGACGTCGACCCGACGCTCACCTGGAGGGATCTCGACTGGATCCGCGCGGCAACGGATCTGCCCCTCGTCTTGAAGGGGATCGTGACGCGGGAGGACGCACTGCTCTCGGTCGAGCACGGTGTCGACGGGATCTGGGTCTCGAACCACGGCGGCCGCCAGCTCGACGGCGTCACCGCGCCGATCGACGCGCTCCCGGAGATCGTCGAGGCAGCGGCCGGACGCTGCGAGGTCTACGTCGATGGCGGCTTCCGGCGCGGCACCGACGTGGTCAAGGCGCTGGCCCTCGGAGCACGTGCGGCCTTCGTCGCGCGCCCGATCGCCGCGGGTCTCGCACTCGGCGGGGAGGCAGGCGTCTCGCGCGTGCTCGAGCTGCTTCGCGACGAGATCGAGCTCGCACTCGGGCTCCTCGGCTGCACGTCGCCCGAGCAGGTGGCGCGCGCGCACATTCAACGAGCGCCCGCGTAGCTGGCACACTCCCGCCACGGTGTACGCCCTCAACTTCTACTCGCCACTCGTCGCCGACCAGCTGAGGTCGGGGAGGAAGTCCGCGACGATCCGCCTCGGCGACAAGTCCGGCAAGTACAAGAAGGGCATGGTCGTGCGCGTCCTCTGCGGCGTCCGCTTCAGCCCGCGCGAGCACGTCTTCGACGCGGTGATCGACAAGGTCGAGGTGAAGACGCTCGGCGAGCTGTCACCGCGGGAGATCGAGCACGACAACCCCGAGATTCGCCGCACCGACGAGATGGCGAACTTCCTCGGCCAGCTCTACAACCGCGAGATCGCGCCAGACGACCTAATCACGGTGATCCGCTTCTCGCAGATCATGGGCGGCCCCGTGGTGCAGTCCTTCGAGGGCGACCTCTTCTAGTTCAGCGGTTCCAGGGATTCCCACCGGTTTCCCACTTCACGAACCACTCGTAATCGGCGGCATTGCGGACGGACCAGTCAGACATGTCGTGGACGTACCCCGCTACCCGCCGTCAAAGCCGACCTGCGACGACAGGCTGTCCTGAAGGTGCTCGGCAACGGGAAGGGTCATCGCGGCGACGGCGGCTCCCGCGGCGACCGTCACGGCGGCGACACCGAGGCGAAGGACCAGGCCGGGATATCGCGTGCGAAGCGCCTCGCGCATCGGGATCAGGCGGAAGAGAACGTGGACGGAAGTTGCGAGCAGCCAGACGACGAAACTCGCCTTGTGCAGCCCGACGGCCGTCCCCTGTACCTCATGGGTCACGAGGAGGTAGATGCCCGTCCCGAAGAGGACGATCGTCGACGCGACGACGACCGGGGCGACGAAGACACGTAGCGGCCACGCAGGCGGGCCGCGCCGCACGTACTCGTCTTTACTGAGGTAGTAGCGCGCCATGCGCCAGCCGGTGCTGCCCATCTTCAGCGCGACGATCGGAATGAGGAACATTCCGACGAACGCATGCACCGTGAGGAGAGCACGGAGGTTGAGTAGCGTCGCGCCCTCGACCGCGAGGAAGACGATGAGCAGGATTCCCGCAAACGCGGTCAACTGCTCGTTGCCACCGGGATTCGGTCTCATCGCGTCCGCCTGATCTTCGAGCCGAAGAGCTCGTTCGGCCGTACCGGATCGCCGCACTGCTCGCAGTCGACGACCGCGACCGAGGAGAACGGCGCTCCGCAGGCCCGGCAACGACGAAGCAGCTCGCCGCCGCACTGCGGGCAGGTGTCCGGCAGCTCTGCCTCGAAGGCTTCGAACCAGCGGCGCGCGGCACCGCAACCGAGACAGAATGCGACCCAATCCCCGAGGACCTTCCGACGCTCTTCCCGCAACCAGTCCGCCGCTCTAGGCACATCCTGACCTTAGCCGTGGCCGTCGTCGCGGCCGTCCACTACGCCCACGAGATCCGTGCGCAGCTGCACGTGTGGCCGGGCGGGCACGACAACGGCTACTGGCACTCCCACATGCGCCAGTACCTTGCGTTCTATGCCCGTCGCTGCGCCTGAGCCCTTCCCGAAGATCGAGCTGCACGTCCATCTCGAGGGCACGGTGCGGCCGGACACGCTGCGTGCGATCGCGAAGCGGAACGACTACGCGCTGCCCGCCGATCTTGAGTCGCGCTACCGCTACCGCGACTTCGCGCACTTCATCGAGGTCTTCGTGCTCACGCTCGGTGCCCTCCAGCACTACGAGGACTTCCGCCAGATCGTCGTCGACTACGCGGCGGAGGCGCGGAGGCACGGCTGCGTGTACCTCGAGGGGATCTTCGCGCCGCGCATCGTCCACGGGCTCGACACGGACGAGGTGTTCAGCGGCTACTGCGACGGCGCGCAGGAGGCACGCGAGTTGCACGGTGTCGAGGTGCGGCTGACTCCAGACATCCCGCGCGACGAGTATTCGCTTGAGGACGCCCTCACGACTGCGCGCTTCGCGGTCAAGTACCGCGATCGGGGCGTCGCCGGGATCGGCCTCGGCGGCGCAGAGGCCGGCTTCCCGCCCGAGCCTTACGCCGAGGCATTCGCGCTTGCCCGGGAGGGTGGTCTCGCCTCCGTGCCGCACGCAGGCGAGGCGGCCGGAGCGGAGTCCGTGCGTGGCGCACTCGACGCGCTCGGTGCACATCGAATCCGCCATGGAATCCGCGCGATCGAGGACTCGGATCTCGTGGCCGAGCTCGCAGGCCGCGGCACCGTGCTCGACGTGTGTCCGCTCTCGAACCTCCGCACAGGAGTCGTCCGCTCGCTCGAGGAGCACCCGCTGCCGCAGCTCGTCGCGGCCGGAATCCGCTGCTCGATCTCGACGGATGACCCGGCGATGTTCGACACCGACCTGACACGGGACTACGAGGCCGCAGCCTCGCTCGGGGTCTCGCCGCGATCAGCCTACGAGGCCGGCGTCGCGGGCGCACTCTGCGACGAAGAAACGCGCGGTCGCCTCCAACAGATCAGCGACTCTCACAGCTGGGCCGCCCGCTAGGGTTCACGCCCGATGGCGATCGCAAGAGAAGCGGGTCCGGTCG
>DASSLB010000067.1:0-9136 GCA_035689945.1 Gaiellaceae bacterium
GGAGGTGCCGAACGCCGACCAGAGGATGCCGTCGACCGCGAGGTCGAGATCGGCGTCGTCGAGAACGATGATCGCGTTCTTGCCGCCGAGCTCGAGGTGGACGTGCGTGAGGGTGTCGGCCGCAGCCTTCAGCACCTCGACGCCCGTCTCGCGGGAGCCCGTCAGCGTGATCACGCGGACGTCGGGATGGCGCACCATCCGATCGCCGACCGTGCTGCCGCCGCCGTGGACGATGTTGACGACGCCGCTCGGAATGCCCGACTCCGCGAGAAGCTCGACGAAGCGCTCGGCAAGAGCCGGAGTGTCGGTCGCCGGCTTGAGCACGATGGTGTTGCCGCTGACGAGCGCCGGGGTCATCTTCCAGGACGGGATCGCCACGGGGAAGTTCCAGGGCGTGATCGCGCCGACGACGCCGATCGGCTGGCGGACGCTCATGTTCCACTTGTCGCGGAGCTCCGACGGCGTCGTGTGGCCGAAGAGGCGCCTGCCCTCGCCGGCCATGTAGTAGGTGATGTCGATCGCCTCCTGCACGTCGCCGCCCGCTTCGGCCTTGACCTTGCCCATCTCGCGGGTCATCAGCTCGGTGAGCGCGGCCTTTTCCTGCTCGAGGATGCGCGCGAGCCGGAAGAGGATCTCGCCGCGCTTCGGGGCCGGCACGAGCCGCCACTCCGCGAACGCCTCCTTGGCGACCCCAACCGCGCGATCGACGTCCTCGGCGGCTGAGCGCGGGAAGATCCCGATCGTCTCCCCGGTGGCAGGGCTGGTGCTCTCGAACGTCTCGCCGGAGGCGGCATCCACCCACTCGCCGCCGATGAAATTCTTGAAGGTCTGCGCTGTTGTCGTCGCCATGAGGCGAGACTAGCGGGAACTACTCCTCGGGCGGGTCGGTGTCGGGGAACGTCCCCGGATGGGCGCGGCGGCGGTCGCGGGTCGTGCGCTTCTCTTGATCCTCGAGCCGCTGCGCTCCCTCTTTGCGCCGATCTTTGCCCTCGCGCCGGTCGACGATGACGGTCACGTCCGGGTTGTCCTTGTAGTAGTCGACCATCTTGTCGTAGAGCTCGTCGGCGAGCTCACGCGGAATGACGCAATAGATCATGGAGGACTGATTCTACGACGACGATCGGCGTGTGCCCTCCCCCGGCCTCGGTATAAGGGGCCAATGCTTCGCCGTCACACCTGGTGGCTCGCGCCGCTTGCGGGCGCGGCCGTTGCCGGCGGCGTCGTGGCTGCGGTTTCGCTCGGCGGCGGCTCGTCGTCGAAAACCTCGCCGAAGACGAGCCACGCCCGCCTACGACCACCGGCCGCTGCGCTCGCCTTCCAGAACGCGATCACGGCGGTGGTGCACGAGCTCTCGCCGTCGGTCGTCCAGATCCAGACCTCCGCAGGGCTCGGCTCGGGAGTGGTCTTCGACGCGGCCGGCGACATCGTCACGAACAACCACGTCATCGGAACCGATACCGGCTCGTTCACCGTCACCGCGGGCGCGCGCTCCTACGGTGCGATCCTCGTCGGCCGCTTCGCACCGGACGACCTGGCCGTCGTCCACGTCTCGAACGCACATCTCACGCCTGCCGCATTCGCCGATTCGAGCACGCTCGAGGTCGGCGATGTCGCGATCGCGATCGGCAACCCGCTCGGCCTGCGTTCGAGCGTGACCGACGGGATCGTCAGCGCCTTCCGGCAGGGCGTCTCCGAGGGGAACGGTGTCGCGCTGCCGCTGATGATCCAGACGAGCGCCGCGATCAACCCGGGGAACTCGGGCGGCGCGCTCGCCGATCTCGAAGGGCGGGTGATCGGCATCCCGACCCTCGCCGCAACCGACCCCGAGCTCGGCGGCAGCGCTGCACCCGGCATCGGCTTCGCCATCCCGAGCAACCTCGTCAAGGACATCGCGACCCAGATCATCCGCTTCGGCCACGTCACGAACTCCCACCGCGCCTATCTCGGCGTTCAGATCGGCGACACGAACGGCCTCGGCGTCTACGTCCAGAGCGTCACGAGTGGCGGCCCGGCGGCGAAGGCGGGGATCGTGCCCGGCGACGTGATCCGGTCGGTGAACGGCAGCTCGACAGCGACGATCGACGATCTGACGAGCGTCGTCTCGGAGCTCAAGCCGGGAACGACCGTCACGGTGGCCATCGAAACGCAGCACGGCACGCACAAGACCGTGCACCTCAAGCTCGGCGAGTTTCCCGGAGGCTAGAGGCGGGCGATCTCAGGCACGAGGCGCCCCTCGTCCTCGACCTGCGCGTTCCAGTCCTTGTAGCCGTCCTCGAGTTCTTCGAGCTCGTGGCCGCGCCGCTCGAGCCGCACGGGCTGCGCGGAATCCGGGCTCACCCGGTACTGGTACCAGGAGAGCTCCCAGGCAACGGTCACGGCGAGCTCGCCCGAGGTGCCCGAGAGCGGCACGATGCTCGCCTGAGGCTCGCCGAGACTCTTTGCGATGCCGCCGACGGTGCGGCGGTAGGCGCTGCCGTTGAAAAGGTCGGCGGCTTCGAGGAGCGCGACCTCGCCGTCGGAGAGCTTGCGCAGGATCGGCTCCTGCCGGGCGCGCGCCGCGTCGTCGGCCGCACGCGTCAAACCGAGGAACTCGACGAGCCCGCGCTTGCGGCGGCGCTCGCCCCCCAGGGTCGGCGTGGTCGGCGTGCCCTCCTTGATCCAGCCGGCCTCGACGGCCACCTCCTGGCAAAGCGGGCAGACGTCGACGAGCTCGGCGCCCTCCGACGGGGCAAAGCTTGCGGCGCGCTCGCCCATCAGGAGCGTCCTCTCGCACACCGCGCACTGCCGGGTCGTTGCGACTTTCGTGACCCTCATCCGGCCCCGAGTGTAGCCAGGCTTGCCTAACTCCTTGCAAATCGGCTAATGTCTCTTACATGTGTCTTTTACATGTAGAGACCAGATGAGAGGACGAGGGCCCCGCGCGCGCCGGCACCACCACGGCAGCTGGCACGTCCTCGCCCGCGTCGAGCGGTTCGCCGAGCCGGCCCTCCTGCTCCTGCTGCGCGAACGCCCGGCGCACGGCTACGACCTGCTCGAGCGGCTGCCGGAGCTGACCGGGGAGGCCCGCATCGAGATGGGTAACCTCTACCGCCTGCTGCGCGGGCTCGAGGACGAGGGGCTCGTCTCGTCGGAGTGGGATGCCTCCTCCCCAGGTCCCGCCAAGCGCCGCTACGCAATCACGCCCGCGGGTGAGCAGCTGCTCGACCACTGGGTCGAGGCACTGCAGCGCTCCCAGGAGCGAACCGCGCGCTTTCTCGCACGGTACGAGGAGAGGAGGTGAACATGCATCACCGTCATTCCCATGGCTGGGGCCGTGGCCCGCGGATGTTCTTTCGCGGCCCGTTCCCGAGCCGTCCCGAGCTGATCGAGCGCCTGGAGTCCTTCCAGCGCGACCTCGAGCAGCAGCTCGCTGATGTCGCGGACGTACTCGCGCACCTGCGCGACGACGGCGAGAGCCAGCCTCAGCAGTAGATGTGACTCAGAGCCCCGAGAGAGGCGAAGCTAGACCTTCGCCTCCTCGCGCTCCTTCTTGGTCTGTTCGATGATCTTCTGCGCGACGTGGGTCGGAACTTCCTCGTAGCGGAGGAAGTGCATCGAGTAGTCGCCGCGGCCGCCCGTCATCGAGGTCAGCGCCTGCGAATACGTGAGGATCTCGGCCATCGGCACCTCGGCCTTGATCGTCGTCATGCCGCCGGCGGGCTCCATCCCCTGCAGCCGGCCGCGCCGCGAGTTGAGGTCGCCGTTCACGGCGCCGACGTTGTCGTCCGGCACCGTCACCTCGAGCTCCATGATCGGCTCTAGCAGCACGGGATCTGCCTGCTGGTACGCCTCCTTGAACGCCATCGACCCCGCGATCTTGAAGGCCATCTCGGAGGAGTCGACGTTGTGTTCCATGCCGTCGACGAGCAGGACGCGGACCCCCTGCACGGGCGCGCCGGCGAGCTCGCCGTGCTCCATCGCCTCGCGGATGCCCTTGTCGACGGCGGGCCGGTAGCCCTGCGAGATGACGCCGCCGACGATCTTGTCCACGAACTCGTAGCCCAGCTCGCCGTCCTCCGGCGGCAGCGGCTCGAGCACGATCGCGCAGTCGCCGAACTGGCCACGTCCGCCGGTCTGCTTCTTGTAGCGGTGCCGAGCGCGCGCCTCCTTGCGGATCGTCTCCTTGTAGGGGACGCGCGGCGGATGGAGCTCGACGTCGACGTGGAAGCGCGTCTGCAGGCGGTCGACCGCGACCTCGACCTGCATCTGGGAGAGCCCCGACAGGAGCTGTTCGCCGGTCTGTGGGTCGCGGCGCATGATCAGCGTCGGATCCTCCTCGCTGAGACGCCGGAGGCCGGTCGCCATCTTCTCCTCGTCGCCCTTCGCCTTGGGGCTGATCGCGAAGCTCATCACGGGCTCCGGGAAGTCGATGTGCGGCGGCTCGACGGCGACTTCGTGGTCGACGAGCACGTCGCCGGTGACGACGTCCTTCAGCTTCGCCACGGCGCCGAGGTCGCCGATGCCGAG
This sequence comes from Gaiellaceae bacterium, assembly GCA_035689945.1. Lineage (GTDB taxonomy): Bacteria > Actinomycetota > Thermoleophilia > Gaiellales > Gaiellaceae > Palsa-739. The sequence goes on from DASSLB010000067.1 coordinate 4,507, forward strand.
GGCCTCGACCGACTCCGAGTCCTTGCCCTGCAGGAGGAGCACCTGGCCGAGCCGCTCCTTCGCATGCGTGCGCGGATCGACGAGCGTGGTGTCGCCCGTGACCGGGCCGGCGAGCACGCGGAAAAGGCTGATGCGGCCGGTGAACGGATCGGCGATCGTCTTGAAGATGAACACGGCCTGCTTCGCGTCGCCGAACTCGATCGTCGTCCCTTTCCTGGCCGGTGACGGGACGCCCTCGACGAGCAGGTCGAGCAGCGCGGTCGTGCCGAGGTTCCTGGTCGCGACGCCGCAGGCGACCGGATAGAGCTCGTCCCTGGTCACCGCCTGCTTGAGCGCATCGGCGACGGCGTGCGGGTCGAGTTCCTCCCCATCGAGGTAGCGCGCCATGAGATCCTCGTCCGTCTCGACGACCGCGTCGAGAAGCTTCTCGCGGTGCTCCTGCACGAGGTCTGCCATCTCGTCGGGGATCGGCTGCGGCCCACCCTCGCGCCCGCCCGACGGATCCGTGTAGGCGCACATGTGGAGGAGGTCGACGGTTCCCTTCAGCTCGTGCTCGGCGCCGATTGGGAGCTGAATCGCGACGCAGCGGTCGGAGAGCTGCTGCCTCGCGGCCTCGAGCACGCGATAGAAGTCGGCGCGCTCGCGGTCGAGCATGTTGACGAAGAGGACGCGCGAGAGCTGCTGCTCCTCGGCCCGCTGCCACACGCGCGAGGTGTTGACCTCGACGCCCATCACGCCGCTCAGCACCACGACGACCCCCTCGACGACGCGCAGCGCCGCGTAGGTATCGGCCTGGAAGCCGGCGTCGCCGGGCGTGTCGACGAGGTTGATCTTGCGGTCCTTCCACTCGAGATGGCAGAGCGAGCCGGAGAGGGACATTCCCCGCCGCTGCTCGTGCTCGTCCCAGTCGGAGACCGTCGTCCCCTGCTCCACGCTGCCGAGCCGGTTCGTCTTCCCGGCTTCGAAGAGCAGCGCTTCCACGAGTGACGTCTTCCCGACGCCGCGGTGGCCGGCGACGGCGATGTTGCGGATCTTCGTGGGCTCGGTGGCAGGCATCGGGGGCGTTTCCTCCTCGGTCGCTTCGGCCCGCATCGTATCGCCGCGTTTCGCGGCCTCCGCGGGACTACAGCGCGGCGGGGGCGCCGGCCGAGGCGATGTGCGCCTTGAGCCGGAGGATCGCCTTCGTGTGGAGCTGCGAGACGCGCGACTCGGTGACGCCCAGCACCTCGCCGATCTCGCGGAGGGTCAGCTCCTCGTAGTAGTAGAGCGTGACGACGAGCTTCTCGCGCTCTGGCAACCGCGCGATCGCGTCGGCGAGCGCCTCCTTCTGCTCGGTCACAGAAAGCGTGCCCTGCGGGTCGGGCGCGCTTTCGTCCTCGATCGTGTCGATGAGCGCGACCTGGTCGCCGCCTCCGGAGCCCGAGATGGTCCAGAGCTCGTCGAGCGCCGCAATGGAGGAACGGGAGATCTCGCTCAGGCTCTCCTCGAGCTCGTCCTCGCTGATCCCGAGCTTCTTCGAGATCTCCTCGTCGGTGGGGGCCCGGCCGAGCCGGGATTCGAGCTCGCCGATCGCGCGCTCGATCTGGCGGGCGCGGGCACGGACGGAGCGCGGCACCCAGTCCATCGAGCGGAGCTCGTCGATGATCTGGCCCTTGATCCGGGCCATCGCATACGTCTCGAACTTCACGTCGCGTGCCGGGTCGTAGCGTTCGATCGCGCCGATCAAGCCGAGCAGCCCGTAGGAGACTAGGTCGCCCTCGTCGACGTGGGCCGGGAGGCCGGAGCCGAGGCGGCCCGCCACGTACTTCACGAGCGGCGCGTAGGTGAGGATAAGGCGGTCGCGAATCTGCTGGTCGCCGGTCCGCCGGTAGTCGAGCCACAGCGCCTGGGTTTCGTCGGCCCGTGTCACGTCCCGAGAGAATACGGCGTTCTGCGGCGGATTCCTCAGGATGATCAGCGTTTGCGACGGAATGCGCCTGCCGAAAGTGTGGCCAGCCAGCCCGCGACGGCGAGCGCCGCGGCGCCGATGACGAGGTGGCGTCCGCTGCTTCCGCCTGCGAATGCGTACGCGCTGACGGCCGCAAGCGCGGCCGCCAACGCGGCGAACAGGATGCTCAGTGCGTGCCGCTGCACGCGCCGAATGTACTGCTACTCCGAGTCCGACTCCTCGTCCTCGCCTTCGTCCTGGGGAGAGATGGTCTCCTCGTCCCCGGACTCGTTTTCGAAGCCCTCAGGCTCGTCCATCAGTTCACCCATGAGCGCCGCGTGCCCGCGCGGATCGCGCCGAAACTCGCTGGGTACACTGGCCTACCGGCACAGGGGCGTAGCTCAGTTGGTAGAGCGGCGGTCTCCAAAACCGTAGGTCGGGGGTTCGAGTCCCTCCGCCCCTGCTGACTCGAACAAGCCGAAACTCGCCAGCCGACCGCAGAAGAGATGGAGGGATGACGCGGTCGCGCCATCCCTCCATCGGGGGTCCGCAGCCCCTACACCTCTCAGGCGTCCCTCTTAGCTGGCCGGGCCCCAATCCGTGACCATGTGCGCGGGCTGATTCAGCAGTGCCGCTTGCAGGTCGGTAAGCGTGGCGCTCTTGAAGGCCAGGCGCGACGCGCGGACTTTGACCTTGCCCAGATCGCCGGGTTGGGCGGCGGCGATCGAGGTGACGCCGTTCTCGAGCTCGATCTTCGTGTTGGCGCCGAGGCTGATCGTTATCGTCTGGCCGACGAGCAGCTTGCCGTGTCGGTTCGAGTGGTTGACGTCGATCGTGATCGAGCCGGGCGTATTCGTGGAAGAGTCGTACGCCGTATAGGCGTAGATCATGCCCTTGAGCACGTACATGACCTTCGCCTTGCCGTGGTTCGTGTGCGTTCCCGCCTTCGGGCTGGGACCCTTGGCGAGCGCGACGCTCGGAATCATCAGGGCGGCGAGCACGAACGGAACTACCTTCTTCATAACCGGCCTCTCTGTCTCTTTGTTGTTCGTTGCCTCCCCTACTCGGATCGTCATCCGGCGGTGTTTCGGCGTCAAGAGGGCTGGGCGTAAGTTGCATGTAAAGCGGCGCGCCGAAAGATGCCGGCTGTGTAGGTCACGTCTCGAGCGCGAGCTGGCGGAAGTCTGCGAGGCCGGAAACGCCAACGCCCACGAGCCGCAGCGCGCCGGGTCGGTCGCTGAGCCCTCGGTCGAGCTGCCGGCAGGCAAGGTCGCCGATGGTCTCGGCCGCGTCGATCCCGGCGTCAAGCGAGGTCGAGCGGCTGCGGATCGAGAAGTCGGCGTAGCGGAGCTTGGTCGTCACCGTCCGCGCCACCTGGCCGCGTCGTTGCAGGGCCTCGGCCACCTCGACCGCCATCCCCCGCAGCTCGTCGTGAAGCCGGTCGCGGTCGGAGATGTCCCGTTCGAATGTGTTCTCGACGCTGATCGAGATCCGCTCGGTGTCGAGCTCGAGCTCGCGCGGGTCGATGCCGCGAGCTCGGTCGCGAACCATCGTCCCGACGACGCCCGGGAGCAGGCGCCGGAGGCTGTCGTCGGTGAGCGCGGCGAGTCCGCCGATGTTCTCGATGCCGGCCGCACGCAGCCGCTCCTCCGCCTTCGGCCCGACCCCGGGCAGGCGGCGCACCGGGAGCGGAGCGAGAAACGCGGCTTCCCTTCCGGGCGGCACGACGACGAGGCCGCCCGGCTTGCGCGCGTCGCTCGCGACCTTGGCGACGACCTTGCACGGCGCGACTCCGAGTGAGCACGTGAGGCTCGTCCCGGCCCGCACGGCGGTCTGCACCGCCTCGGCGACGACGCGCGCCGCGAGAAAGTCATTTGCCACTTCCCCGACGTCGAGATAGCCCTCGTCGATACCGGTCTGCTCCACCGTCGGGACAACGCCGCGCACCGTCTCCCACACGTTGCGCGAGTACTCACGGTAGAGCGCGTGGCGCGGGCGAACGAAGACGGCGTGCGGGCAGCGGCGCAGAGCCTCGGCCGCGCTCATCGCGGAATGGATCCCGAAGCCGCGCGCGACGTAGTTCGCAGTCGCCACAACGCCGCGACCGCGCGGGTCGCCGCCGACGACGAGCGGCTGCGCGCGAAGCTCCGGATTCTCGAGCTCCTCGACGCCCGCATAGAACGCGTCGAGATCGAGGTGCGCGACGATCACCGGAACAAATGTATGGGGCACCGCCGACGGCGACGCCCCGTTCGTTCAGCTCATGCCGCGTTGACGGGCGGCGCCTCCACGATGGCTTCGCCCTCCGGAGCCTACGGGTGGGGGTTGACGGGCGATTCACCCACGCGACTGGGCGTGTCAAGTCAGTAGTTAGGCTCCGGCCGTGGCCGTCCTGACCTCACAGCTCGACCGCGACGCCGAGGAGTTCGCGCGCCGGCACGAGCGGATGGAGGAGCTCGTCGCCGAGTTGCGCGAGCGGTCGGCGCAGGTCGCGAGCGGCGGCGGCGAGAAGGCGATGGAGCGGCACCGATCGCGCGGGAAGCTGCCTGCGCGGGAGCGGGTCGACCGCCTCGTCGACCCGGGCACCGCGTTCCTCGAGCTGAACGCACTCGCCGCGTGGGAGATGTACGGCGGCGACGCGCCAAGCGCGGGCATCGTGACGGGGATCGGAGTTGTCGAGGGGCGCGAGTGCGTGATCGTCGC
>DASSLB010000068.1:0-2229 GCA_035689945.1 Gaiellaceae bacterium
GCGGCGACGTCGTGGTTCCAGACGAAGACCCGCTTTCCCTGGTAGCCGGACCGGCGGACCAGCCGGATCGCCTTGCGCAGGTCGTGCCGGTAGAGGGTGTGCGCGCGGAACGCGGCGTATGGCGGAGGCAGGATGTTCTCGGTCGTGTGCGCCTGGCCGCCGGCGAGGTGCCTGAGCCAGCGTCGCGAGATGGCGTAATTCACCGCCTGCCGCACCTCGACGCTGTTGAACGGCGGCACACGCGTATTCATGAAGAAGTACATGAGGTTCGGCGGCATCAAGGTTCGCAACCGCTCCCCGTGCTTGAGCTCGATCGCCGGCAGCCGCTTGCTCGGGATCTGGTAGTAGCCCATCCAGTCGTCCTTGCCCTGGAGCACCCGGCGCAGAGCGATCGTGGCGGTCGGGACAACGTCCCACGTGACGCGGTCCGGGTTGCCGGCGGGGACATTTCCCCGGAACAGCGAAGCGTCGAAGTGTGGGTTGCGCTCTTCGACGATCCGCGCCCTGGGCCGGTAGCTCGTGATCTGGTATGGCCCCGTCGAGGGAAGCGGGTCGAGCGAGGCGTCCGCCGGCGGTGAGTTCGCCGGCACCGGCGCCGCGAACTCCGACGCGAGGACATTCGCGAAATCGGCCTGGGGCGCGGCGAGGTGGATCAGGATCGTGCGCGTCGGGTCGTCCACCACGATGCCGCGGATCCGGCCCTTCTGCCTCTTCGCGAAAACGGTCGCGCCGACGATGTTCCGGAAGAGCCCCGCGCCCGCCGAGTCGAGCCGGAAATCGCGCTCGATGGTCGCCTTGAAGTCACTTGCCTTGACGACGCTGCCGTTGGAGTAGTACAGCCCTTTGCGCAGAGTGAGCCGGTACGTCCGCTTGTCTCGCGAGATCTGTGGCAGCGACGTCGCCAGGTAGGGCACGAGCTGCGCTCCGGACCTCCCGTTCGCGTGGCGATAGCCGAGGAGGGGCAGGTAGACGTTCCACATCACGCCCCAACCCTCGGTCGTGTCCGAGAGACCGGGATCGAGATAGTCCAGCGACTCGTCCATCGCGATCCGGAAGTCCGGGAACCGGTGGACGGGAGCGCGCGAGGCCGTCGTGACGGCAGTCGTGATCGTCGGGTTCGTGTGGGTCGGGGCCGTCGTCGCCGTGTGTCCGGAGCTCCCGCACCCGGCGCCGAACGCGAGCAGCAGAGACACCGCCGCGCCGAGCCGCACCAGCGCGCGACGTCGTAGGCGCAGATCCGCAGGCTCTTCCTCTTCGACCACGCGGCCGACTCCGTCCCGCCCGCTCGCGTGCAGGATGCCCGGGCGCACGTCCTCCTCTCCCAGCTTCTCGGCGGCCTCTTCTTGCTGGTCAGCGTCTCGCGGCACGAGGCGCCCGCGGGACCGAAACGCCATGTGCACGAGCCCGGAGCAGTCGATGCCCGCAGGGGTCATCCCGCCCCATTCGTAGCGGGTGCTCAGCAGAGCCCGCGCATGCTCGACGGGATCGTTGGCCACGGGTCGCAGCCAGTCGGGATCGCGCTCGCCGCCGAGGTATTCGCGCCGCACCCAACCCGGATACGCGTACTCGGTCTCGACGAGAGCCCACTCGCCGCGCTCCTCGAGCACGTGCAACGGTTCGCCTGCCAGAGCCTGTGTGACCTGCTCCGAGTCGTCCGCAGGATGGGCCCGAAGCGGTGCGAGCTGGCGCGCGAACGTATGTTCGCATAGGCTCTCAACCATGCAACTCAGGCTAGACGCGGCCGATCGGCTCGTGGAACTCGTGGAAGAGCAGCGCGGACCGGTGCTGGCGGAGGAAGCAGCGAGGAGCCTCTTCGCCCTTCGGCAGCCACCGGTCGCTTTCGCACGCTCGCTGCTGGCAGACGTCGTCGAGACCGACGCACGGCTCACGTGGAACGGAGACGCGGTCGCGCTCACGGAGCCGCCGGGCGCAACGCTCCTCCTCGAGGAGGCGACCTATGTCGTCGTCGACCTCGAGACGACTGGACTGCAGCCGGGTCAGTCCGGAATCTGCGAGATCGGAGCCGTGCGCCTGCGCGGCTTCGAGGTCGACACGGAGTTCCAGACTCTGGTCGATCCAGGGCTTCCGATCGCCGCGGGGGTGAGCGCATTGACCGGGCTCCGCAGCGAGCAACTCCGCGGGGCGCCGAGACCGGCCGACGCAGTGGGGAGCTTCCTCGCCTTTGCGGGTGACGCCGTCCTTGTCGCGCACAACGCACGCTTCGATCTC
>DASSLB010000069.1:0-10064 GCA_035689945.1 Gaiellaceae bacterium
CCGCAGCTCCTTGGCCAGGTGGTACGCGGTCGAGAGACCGTGGATCCCGGCGCCGACGACGATGTATGGACTGCGAGCCGGCAGGTTCATCGGTCAGTGCTCCGGAGGTGCCCATCCTTCGAGCACCGGTGGTTGCCAGTCCGTCCCCACGGTTGCGGAATCCTCGACCCACGAGCCGAGCTCCGGCTGCGGGAACTTGCAGTGCTTCTCCTTCAGCTGGATTCCGTAGGAGTTCCCCGACTGCAGGTGCGTGATCAGCACCTTGCGCGCGAGCTCGTCCTCCCGGCCCTCCGGGATCGGGAAATAGATCTTCAGGAAGGAGTTCGAGTAGCGGTCGAAGACGGCCGGCATCTCGTCCTCTTCGAGCAGGTGGACGTCCTCGAGCCAGTTGAGGTCCTCGCCCGGGGTCGCGGCCTCGAGGTCGACGTCCTCCACGAGCGTGATGTCCTCCTGGTACGGGAAGCGGTGCCCTGCCAGATACTCGGCGTCGATCCCGATCGTCTTCTCGGGCTCGTGCACGCTCACGACCGAACCACCTCCTCCGAGGTCTCCGGCAGGTAGTCGATCGGGTACTCAAGGTGCTTCTCGAGCAGCCCCTTCAACTCCTCGTACCCCTGCACCTCCGTCACGCCGGGGATGTAGTTCGTGCCGGCGAGCGGCACCTTCGCCATCGCGGCCGCCTCGAGTGTCAGCGCGCACAGGTCCTCGGGCTCGAGCGAGTGGACGTTCGTCTTGCCGCACGCCCGCGCGAGCATCTGCACCTCGAGCGTCAGCGTGTGCAAGAAGTTGTAGACGCGCTCCGCCGCGTCCTCGACGACGAGCCGTTTGCGGAGCTCGGGATCCTGGGTCGTGATTCCGACCGGGCAGCGTCCGGTGTGGCAGTGGTAGCACTGCCCGGCGGGGACGCCGATCGTGCCCTCGTAGTCGGTGACGCCGGGGATCTCCTTGTTGCAGTTCAGCGCGATCAGCGCCGAGTGGCCGATCGCGACCGCCGTCGCGCCCAGTGCGAGGCACTTCGCCACGTCGCCGCCGTTCCGAATCCCCCCGGCGACCACGAGATCGACCTCGTCCGCGAGACCGACGTCTTCGAGGGCGCGCCGCGCCTCGGGGATCGCCGCCATCAGCGGGATGCCCGTCTCCTCTGTCGCAATGTGCGGACCCGCGCCGGTGCCGCCTTCGGCTCCGTCGAGGTAGATGATGTCCGGCCCGCACTTCGCCGCCATCCGCACGTCGTCGTAGACACGCGCGGCGCCAAGCTTGAGCTGGATCGGAATCTGGTAGTCCGTCGCCTCACGCACCTCCTGCACCTTGAGCGAGAGATCGTCGGGACCGAGCCAATCCGGATGCCGTGCCGGAGATCGCTGGTCGATCCCGACCGGCAGCGAGCGCATCTCCGCCACCTGCTCGGTCACCTTCTGGCCCATCAGGTGCCCGCCGAGGCCGACCTTGCAGCCCTGGCCGATGAAGAACTCCGCCGCGTCGGCCAGCATCAGGTGATGCGGGTTGAACCCGTAGCGGCTCTGGATCACCTGGTAGTACCACTTGGTCGAGTGGTCGCGCTCCGGCGGGATCATCCCGCCCTCGCCTGAGCACGTCGCGGTGCCGGCCATCGAGGCGCCCTTCGCGAGCGCCATCTTCGCCTCGAGCGAGAGGGCCCCGAAGCTCATGCCCGTGATGTAGATCGGGATGTCGAGCTGGATCGGATTCTTGGCGAAGCGCGCGCCGAGCACCGTCTTCGTCACGCACTTCTCGCGGTAGCCCTCGATCACGAACCGCGTCAGCGTGCCCGGCAGGAACATCAGGTCGTCCCAGTGGGGCATGTCCTTGAAGATCGAGAAGCCGCGCATCCGGTAGCGGCCGAGCTCGGCCTTGATGTGGATGTCGTTGATGACCTCGGGCGTGAAGATCTTCGAATGTCCGAGGACGTTGCGGCGCGAAGGGGAGGTCTCGTCGGCCATCAGAGGACCAGCTTCCTTTCGGAGGGCTCGAGGTTGTCGTAGTTGTAGAGCTTCTTGCCGCAGACGAACTTCTGGAAGTCCGGCGGCGCGCCGAGCCCGTAGATGCGGAACTTGCGCTCGATCAGCTCGGTATCGGCATCCGTCCACTCGCCCGGCACGCAGTCGATCCCGAGCGATGCCACCTTGCCGGCCGCGTAGATCGTGCCGTCGTACATCGAGTCGCCGAGCCCGTGACCCACGTCGCCGCAGAGGATCATGCGGCCACGCTGCATCATGAAGCCCGTCATCGATCCGGCCCTTCCGAGCACGATGATCGTGCCGCCTTTCTGGTCGATGCCTGTCCGGGCGCCGACCATCCCCTTGACGACGAGGTCGCCACCGCGAAGCGCCGCACCGGTGAGTGAGCCGGCATTCGAGTCGATCACGACGACTCCCGACATCATGTTCTCGCACGACGACCAGCCGACCCGCCCTTTGACATGGATCTCCGGCCCGTCGATCAAGCCACAGCCGAAGTAGCCGAGCGAACCGTCGAAGGTGATCTTGCAGCGCGTGAGGATCCCGACGCCGAGCGAGTGCCGTGCGCCGGGATTCAACACGGTCACGTCTCGCACGCCCTGCTCGTAGAGCAGCCAGCGCAGCTCGAGGTTGATCTGCCGCGTCGTCAGCTCCTTCGCGTCGAAACGCGCCATCTCGCCGTCGATCTCGGAGATCCGCGGCACCTCCGCGTGCGGCTCGGCGAGGCCACGCGCGTCGTAGGTGACCCGCCGTGTTCCGGCTACCGCTTCCATACCAACACCTGCCGTTCGTAGGGGTCGTACGTCTCGATCTCGCGGTCGATGATTGCGCGGATCGCGATCTCCTCGGATGCGAGCGCGACGAGCTCGTCTCCCTCGTAGAGCACGAGCGGTTTCGCGGCCATCTCGTCCTTCGCCACGCCGAGCGCGTCCTCGGTCACGCAGAGGTACGTGAAGACGCCGTCGAGGTCGTCGAGGCTGTCGTGCATCGCCTCTTCGAGATCTGCGCCGCCGGCCATCTTCTCGGCGAGGTAGACGGCGATGATCTCGGAGTCGCACTCCGACTGGAAGCGATGGCCCATGCGCTCGAGCCGGTGCTTCCAGTGGAAGTAGTTCGTCAGCTGGCCGTTGTGGACGACGGCTACGTCGCCGAAGGGGTATGCCCAGTAGGGGTGCGCCCCCGAGATGTCGACGTCGGATTCCGTGGCCATGCGGACGTGGCCGATCCCGTGCGTGCCGACGAAGCCGTCGAGGTGGTACTGGTGCGAGACCTCCTCGGCGTCGCCGAGGTCCTTGACGATCTCGAGCGAATGGCCGATCGACAGCACCTCCGCATGGGGGACGTCCTCGACGACGTCGGCGATCTGCTTCAGGTCGCCCTCGTAGTCGAATCTGACGCGGTGCGCATAGCCGGTTTCCGCTTCGGTCTCGAGATTGCGCACGCCGAGCGCACGCAGGCGCAGCTCGACCTCCCGCTTGTTGTGCTCTAGCCGCCGCTCGAAGTCGAAGTCGCGCGGATCGTTCGCATCGGCGAGCTTGTAGCGCATCACGAAGCTCTGCTGCGGCGGACCGTAGAGCGCGTAGCCCGTCGAATCGGGGCCGCGGTGCTTCATCGACTGCAGCATCAGCGTGATGTCGTGGCCGAGCGCGTTCTCACCGCCGTGATTCCTGTAGATGACGCCCGCGATCCCGCACATCTCGGCGCCCTACGGAAGCACGTCGAGATACTCCTCGACGTCCCAGTCGGAGACGGTCGCGCAATAGCGCTCCCACTCGTCTCGCTTGTAGTGCATGAAGACCCTGTACATGTCGCCGGGTAGCGCCTCCTTCACGACGTCGTCCGCCTCGAGGGCGTCGAGTGCGTCGCCGAACGTCATCGGAATCCGGTTCACCTGCTTGCCGGCCTCCATCGCCTCATAGATGTTCCGTTCCTCCGGCTCGCCCGGATCGAGCTTGCGATCGATCCCGTCCTTCATCGCCACGATCAGCGCGGCGAGGGAGAGGTACGGGTTCACAGCGGAGTCGACGCTGCGGTACTCGAAGCGGCCTGGGGCAGATACCCGTAGCGCGGTGGTGCGGTTCTGGTAGCCCCAGTCGGCGAAGACGGGCGCCCAGAAGCCGGTGTCCCACAGCCGCCGGTACGAGTTCACGGTCGAGGCCGTGAGTGCCGTCAGCGCGCCGAGATGCTCGATGATCCCGCCGATCGCGTAGAGGCCGAGCTGGCTCGGCCGCTGCGCGTCATCGGTGTCGGGCATGAAGACGTTCTCGTTCTCACGCCAGAGCGAGATGTTGTGATGGCAGCCGTTTGCCGAGACGCCCATGAACGGCTTCGGCATGAAGCAGGGGAACACACCGAGCTCACGGCCGACCTGCTTGCAGATCTGCCGGAACGTCGACAGGTTGTCGGCGGTCTTCTCCGCGCGGTCGAAGCCGAAGTTCAGCTCGATCTGCCCGGGGGCGTCCTCGTGGTCGCCCTGGATCATGTCGAGCCCGAGCGCCTGCCCGTACTCGATCACCTTGTGGATGACCGGCTGGAGCTCCGAGAACTGGTCGATGTGGTAGCAGAACGGCTTCGTCACGCCCTGCACGTCGGGTGTGCCGTCCTCCTTCGTCTTCAGCCACATCATCTCCGGCTCGGTGCCGGCGCGCAGGTGCAGCCCGGTCTCGGCCTCGAAGGCAGCCTGTATCCGGTTCAGGTTGCCGCGGCTGTCCGAGGTGAGGAAGCCGCCGGGATCCTCACGCTCCTCGCGGTTCCGGAAGCACGTGCACCACACGCGCGCCACGCGCGTGTCCCACGGCAGCACGGCGAACGTGTCCGGCTCTGGCACACCCACGAGCTCGGCGGCCTCGGGGCCGTAGCCGATGTAGTTTCCGTGGCGGTCGGTGAAGAGGTTCGCGGTCGAGCCGTAGACAAGCTGGAAGCCCTTCTCCGCCATCGACTCCCAGTGGTTCGCCGGGACACCCTTGCCCATGATGCGGCCGGTGACCGAAGGGAATTGGTAGTAGATGTACTGGACCTTCTCGAGCGCGATCAGCTCCTTCACGTGAGCGACCTGCTCATCCCGGCCGTCCTGCCCGACGAAATGCTCGAGGTCGGTGACTGCCGTGCCCTCGGCGACTGCCATCCTCGCAACTCCTTTCGGGGGACTAACCTCTGATATTAGAGGAATGGAGTCGAAGATGGAAATCGGAACCGACAGCAGGGACGACAGCCTCGGTCTCGCCCGCGAGGTCGTCTTCTCCCCTGTCGCCGACGGCGCCGTCGTGGAGCAGACAGTGCGGCGTCTGGGCGAAGCGATCGGGCTCGGCCTGATCGAGGTCGGAGAGCGGCTTCCGCCGGAAGCCGAGCTCGCAACGAGGCTCGCGATCGCGCCGATGACGCTGCGCGAAGCACTGCGGATCCTCCGCGAGGCCGGCTACCTCGAGACCCGCCGCGGCCGCGACGGTGGCACGTTCGTCCGGCGCTCGCTCCCACAGCAGCCCGCGCGGGAGGCGCGCAGGAATCTCGCCCGCCTGACGGTCGAGGAGCTCTCGGACCTCATGGACTACCGCGTGGCCGTGTCCGGCGCCGCCGTCGAACTCGCCGCCGAGCGCCGCTCCGACGCCGACCTCGTCGCGCTCGAAGGGCTCGTCGAGCAGATGGCAGAGCTCGATGCGTTCACTCCCTACCGCCGGCTCGACCACCGTTTCCACATCACCGTGGCATCAGCGGCGCGATCGCCCCGCCTCGTCGCGGCCGAGACCGCGATCCAGGGCGACCTCGCGAAGCTGCTCCGGCTGATCCCGGAGTCGGCGGAGATGCTGCACGTGTCGAACGATCAGCACCGCGAGCTCCTGGCGGCGATCCGGGCCGGCGCCGCAGCGCAGGCGCGCGCGGTCATGGAGACGCACATCCGCGGCACGGGCGACTTCCTCGTCGGCCTCCGGCTGGGGAAGCTGGGTTAGCTCTCTGGCATCTCGTATGCTCGCGGCGGTGAATCCGCGTGACGACGCCTGATCCGATCGCCGAGATCATCGGGGACTACCGAGCCTTCGCGGCGATGCAGCGCGACCGGCTCCTCACGCGGGGTATCGACATCGCGCCGTACGCCCTCAGTCACCTCGCCGTTCGCGTCGCGGACTGGGATCTCTACGTCCACCAGCGCACGCTGCTCGAGCGCCATGCGAGCGCGAACAGCGAGAACCTCTGGAACGGGCGCCCGATCTCTTTGATCGTGCTCGCCGAGCCGCTCGACGTACTCGACGGCACTCCGGTCTCCCTCATCGAGCTCATCCCGCCCGTTCACCAACGGGTTTACCGGATGGGCCTCGAGCACCTCGGCGTCGTCGTCGGCGACGAATTCGACGACTTCTCGCGCGTGCATCGGCCTGTGCTGACCGGCCAGCAGTTCCAGGGTCCTGATTCCTACGTCGAGCCGGTCTACATCCTGTTCGAAGACTTCACCCACGTGAAGTTCTACCGCCATTCCCTGCGTGACGGGGTTGCGCTTTCGGGAACGCGCTTCGACGGCTTCAGGCACGTCGAGGACTGGGTGCCGCAGCGCCTCGTGACCGCGACCGGCCCGAACCCGCTGCCGCGCTGACCGAAGGAGGAGCGGAGCATGGGCAGGCTTCGGAGCAGAACGTGGGTGCCGGCTCACAGGGCGACTTGGCTCGTCATTCTCGGTGTGGCGACGGTCGCGATGGTGCCGGCGGGATCGGCTGGGAAGGGAGTTCCGCCCGGTGCGACCGTGGTCGCGAAGATCCGGGTTCCGCATGCGTCGGGTGAATTGGCCGCCGGTCTAGGTGGCGTGTGGGCAATGAAGGACGACGGCACGACGCTCTACCGGATCGATCCCAAGCGGAACGCCGTGGTCGCGCAAATCGCGCTGGGGATGCACGAGGCGTGCCCGACGTCCCCGCAGAGCTGCGGTCAGGTCGCCGTCGGCGACCAGGCGGTCTGGGTGGTAGAGCCTGCGGCAGATGTGGTTGCGCGGATCGATCCGCGGACGGACGCCGTCGCCGCGACGATTCCGGTGGACAAACAACCCGCCGGGGTGGCCGTGTCACCGGGTGCCGTGTGGGTCGCGAGCCTGCGCGGACCGAGCGTCACCCGCATCGACCCGACCACGAACAAGGTGGTTTCGACTATCGCGGTCGGACCGGCGAAGCCGTGCTGCGGGGATCACATCACGGTCGCAACCGGCGACGGCGGCATCTGGGTCACGCGCGAGAAGCCAGGCGCGGTCGCGCGTCTCGATCCGGCCAGCCACCGCGTATCGCTGATTCGCATGGCGCCGCTCCGATTCGGACAGCCGTGCGGTGGACTGCTGGTGACGCCCACCGCCGTATGGGCCGGAGGTGCGCACTGTCCGACCTCGTCGGGTTACGCGGTCGTCACGCGCATCGATCCACGCACCAGAAAGATCGTCGGAGCCGTGAAGCACGTCCAGTCGCCGATCGGCCTGGCGCTCGCTGCACGCTCTCTCTGGATCGCCGACCTCGACGCGAAGAGCGTGGAACGGGTCGATCCTGCGACAAGTCGAATCGTGGGGAAGCTTCGCGTAGGCGGTGTCCCGATCGGTCTTGTCAGAAGCTTCGGCGCACTCTGGTTGGGCGACGCCAGCGGCCGCGTGTTGCGAATCGAGCCGGCGCACAACTCAGGTTGACCGGCGGGCGCTGGGCATGAAAGCCTCGATCTCATGGCCGAGACTGACGTCTTCAAGCATTCGACTCCTGAGCTGTATGACCGGTACATGGGTCCGCTCTTGTTCGCGCCGTACGCAGAGCACGTGGCGAAAGAGGCCGCACGCCTTCAGCCGGACCGGATCCTCGAAACGGCCGCAGGAACCGGCATCGTCACACGTGCCATCAGTGCGGCGCTGCCAGCGGCGGAGATCGTCGCGACAGACATCAACCCGGCGGTCGTCGAGTTCGCAGCGCAGCACTCCGACTCAGCACGCGTCACCTTTCAAGCAGCGGACGCGCAGCAACTTCCCTTCGACGATGAGAGCTTCGATCTCGTCCTCTGCCTTTTCGGGATCATGTTCTTTCCGGACAAGATCCGCGCGAACGAAGAGGCGCGCCGTGTCCTCCGCCCGGGCGGCCGATACACACTTGTGACGTTCAACCAACTCGCCCTGAATCCCATCCCAAGAGCAGCGGGCGAGGCGGTGGCGACTCTCTTTCCGGAGGATCCGCACTACATGGAGCGAGGCCCCTTCAACTACACGGATGCCGCAGCCGTTGAGCATGACCTGCGGAGCGCGGGGTTTCAGACGGTCGAAGTCGAGACGGTCGAGTTGTCAAGCATCGTCTCGGCGCGCGACGCAGCTCACGGCATCGTGCTGGGCTCTCCGTTCCGAGCAGAGATCGAACGCCTCGATCCAACGGCTCTCGAACGCGCGACAGCGGCCGTCGAGCTGGCCCTCAGGCCCTGGGATGGGACGAGTGCCCCGATGTCCGCACACGTCGCCACCGCCACACGCTGAACGAAACGCTCGGTGGGGCCAGTGTCCCGGAAGGACCCCTGAGCGGAGTTGAGCCGAGACCTACTCGGGTGCTCGCAGTAAGCCTTGAAGGCGTCCAATAGCGGTCGGGGCCGCGTCGCATGCGCCCGGAGCGGACTCCGCTTGACTTCCACCGGCGCTGGGCTTTAGCGTCGTGGACGTGGCGTGCAGCGTGCTGTGTGTCTCGCACACGACCGGGTCGGACGGCGATGAGATCGGGAGGCGGGTCGCTGAGCAGCTCGGCTACCTCTACGTGGATGAGGACATTGTCGCGAGAGCGGCAGCCCGGGGCGGCCTCGATCCTGGAGATGTCGCGGACGAGGAACGCCGAAAGACGTACGCGAGGCGCATTCTTGAGGCGCTCGCCGAGGGAGGCGGCGACCCGGTGGTACTGGCCGCGACCGCCGGCATAGAGGTCGTATCGCCTGCCGACATCCGAGCCCTAATCCGCGAGACCGTCGCACAAACGGCCGCACGAGGCAACGTCGTGATCGTGGCGCACGCTGCTGCGCACGCAATCGAGCCTGGCCCACGAACGCTGCGTGTGTTGGTGACGGCCTCGACCGCGACTCGGGCGAGGCGAGTCGCTGGTGCAAAGCAGGTCGACGGGGCCAAGGCGGCGCGCACAATCAAGGACTCCGATGCAGGCCGGCGCGACTACCTCAAGCGCTTCTACTCAGTCGATGCGGAGTCTCCCACCGATTACGACCTTGTGATCAATACCGACGTCCTCTCGGCCGAGCAGGCCGCTGAGATCATCCTCCGCGCCGCCGATCGGTAACACCGTCTGGGCCCCTGAGCCAGGATGGGCGTGCGAGAGTTGGCCTCACCCCCGCACGCCGGAAACGAGCTGCCGACCATCTACGGCTAGAGAGGCCGATTGCAAAGCTCCTCCTTTTCATCGCGGAACAGTCGGCGTGGGCGCTTGCCGCGCCCGGCCACGGTCAGACCGTCTCCCGCTCAGGGAGACTCGTCAACGCAGAGGACGGCCGCCTGGGCCGGTGTTCCGGAATGACCCCCGAACAGACGCCCGCTTAGCCGCGGATGCGGCCGGGGCGGAGCGGTCGTGCGTGGGTGCTGATCCTTTCGAGTGCGTGGGTGAGCGCTTTGATGTCGGTGTTGGTGAGGTGTTGGGAAAAGTGTCGTTGGATTCCGTCTCGGTGGTAGCGGCGGGCGCGCTCTAGCATCTCGGTGCCTTTGCTGGTGAGGACGATGAGGATCGTGCGGCGGTCGTTATCGGGCCGGGCGCGGCGGACGAGCTTCGCCTCTTCCATCCGGTCGACGACTCGGGTGAAGCCGCTCTTGCTGTAGAGGATCCGGTCGGCGAGTTCGTTCATCGGGATGCCGTGCGGTGAGTCCTCGAGGTGGACGAGGACGTCGTACCAGCGTTGGGAGATGCCTACGGCCTGCTCCAGCTCGGCGTCGAGCACGTCGAGGAGCGCCAACGCGCTCTCGAAGAACAGGCGCCAGGCGCGCAGCCGCTCCGGCGAGGGGCTTGACAATGATTGTTCCCTAGTAGATAGTCCGTTCTGCAACTGTCTGCTCATGGATTGTTGTGAATCATATCAGCAACCAGGAAAGGGGAGTACAGGCATGGTCGC
>DASSLB010000070.1:0-2083 GCA_035689945.1 Gaiellaceae bacterium
CAGCTCGAGGAAGGCGGAATCGAGCTCACCGACGACTGCAGCCTCCCCGACGTCGAGGAGACGCACTTCTCGAACGAGACGGTCGCCGCGATGACGACGGACTCGCTGCAGCTCTTTCTCAACGAGGCCGGCCGCCATCCGCTCTTGACCGCTGCGCAGGAGGTCGAGCTCGCGAAGCGCATCGAACGCGGAGACCTGCGGGCGAAGGATCGGATGATCAACTCGAACCTCCGCCTCGTCGTTTCGATCGCGAAGAAGTACCAAGGCCACGGCCTCTCGCTGCTCGACCTGATCCAGGAGGGGATCATCGGACTGATCCGCGCGGTCGAGAAGTTCGACTGGCGCCGCGGCTACAAGTTCTCGACGTACGCGACCTGGTGGATCCGCCAGGCGGTGCAGCGCGGGGTCGCGAACAAGTCGCGCACGATCCGAATCCCGGTTCACATCGTCGAGCGCGAGCAGAAGATCGCGCGCGCCGAGCGAGAGCTGACGCTCAAGCTCGAGAGGCCGCCGACGGACGAGGAGGTCGCGAAGACGGCGAAGCTCTCCCTCAAGCACGTCCGCGAGGTGCGCGCGGCGGCGCGAGCGGTAGCGAGCCTCGACAAGCCGCTCGGTGACGAGGGCGACGCTGCGTTCGGCGACATCGTGGCCACCGACAAGCACGACGTCGAAGAGGAGGTCGTCGTCGGCCTGAGTGAGCACCTGCTACGCACCGCGGTCGCAAAGCTTCCGGAGCGTGAGCAGCATGTGATCAAGCGCCGCTATGGGCTGGACGGCGACCAGGACCCAAAGTCACTCGAGACGATCGGACGCGAGCTGGGCCTCACCCGGGAACGCGTACGCCAGATCGAGACACAGGCTCTCGAGCGGCTCGCGCGAGAGCGCGAGATCGCCGCACTGGCTCCCGCCTAGAGGGCGGCCGCGTAGGCGTTCAGCGCCTCGACGACGTAGCGAACCCGTCGGCCCGCCTCGGTGAGCCGGTACTCGACGCGCGGTGGCCTTGTGTCGAAAACACGCCGCTCGAGCACGCCCGCCTCCTCCAGCTCGTTCAGGCGCGCCGCGAGCGTCCGCGGTGGAATGCCGTCGAGCGTTTGCTTGAACTCGTTGAAGCGGACGGCTCCCGCCTCGGCCGCTGCCCAGAGGATCGCGAGCGCCCAGCGTCGTCCGAGGAGGTCGGCGGCGCGGGCGACCTCCTCGGGTAGCGGCTGGCAGGAACGGCAGCGCATCGAGCTAGGCCGCGTGGAGGCTCGGCTTGGACTTCGGCTCGAGCGCGAGGTCGAGCACCTCACCGAGCGTCATAACCGGGTGAAAGCGCATGGCCTCGCGCACGTCCTCCGGGACGTCGTCGAGATCGGCGCGATTGCGCTCCGGGATGATCACGTCCGTCAGGCCGGCGGCGTGAGCGGCGAGCGCCTTCTGCTTGAGCCCGCCGATCGGCAGGACGCGGCCCTGCAGCGTCACCTCGCCCGTCATCCCGACCGTGTGCTTCACCGGTCGATCCGACAGGAGCGACGCGAGAGCGGTCGTCATCGTGATCCCCGCGCTCGGGCCGTCCTTCGGAATCGCGCCCGCCGGGACGTGCACGTGGAAGGACTTGTCCCTGAACGCGTCCGGGTCGACGCCGAGCTCGTCCGCGTGCGAGTGGACGTAGGAGAGCGCAATGCGTGCCGACTCCTTCATCACGTCGCCGAGCTGGCCCGTGAGGACAAGCTCGTTGCCGTTGCCGCCGTCCATCGAGGTCGCCTCGACGAAGAGGACGTCGCCGCCGGTGCCGGTCACGGCAAGACCGGTCGCGACGCCCGCGACGGCTGTCCGCTCGGCAGCCTCCTGGAAGAACTTCTGGCGGCCGAGGGCGTCGCGCACGACGTCCACGTCTACCTCGACGGGAGCCTCGGCCTCGCCTGCGGCGATCCGGGTCGCGGTCTTGCGGAGGATCGTGCCCAGCTCGCGCTCGAGCTGGCGGACGCCGGCCTCACGCGTGTATTCGGAGACGACGAGCTGGATCGTGTCGTCCGAGACGGAGACCTCGTCCTCTCGCAGCCCGTTCCGCTCGACCTGCCGCGGCCAGAGGTAGCCGCGCGCG
>DASSLB010000071.1:0-10213 GCA_035689945.1 Gaiellaceae bacterium
TTCGCGTTGCGCGACCAGGTCGGCCACGAGTACTTCGTCGTCGTCTTCAACTGGCAGCCGATCGTGCAGCCGAGCTCGGCACCGCCGGAGGTGGTCGAGAAGAGGCCGGATAGGACCCGGACGACCGCAGCGTTGCCGTGCTTGTGGCGCGCGACGTTCAGAATCTCCCAGTCCTCGATCCCCTCGCGGAGCACCTCGAGCCGGGCGCTCGCGATCGGGCCGTTGCGGCCCGGATAGACAAGGACGTAGGAGCCGTTCTCCTTGTCGTTCTGCTCGAGCGGGTTGCCCTTCGAATACGTCGTCGTCCCCTGTCCGTAGAGCAGGCCGGTGATCCCCTCGAGGGCCGTCCAGTCGACGAAGAGCCGGGGATCCGAGAGGGGCTCGGTCGCGGTGAAACCCGGCGTCGAGTGCGAGCCGGCGTCGTAGGTGTACGCCCAGATCTGCTTGCCGCGATGCCGCGCCGCATTGATCAGCCTGAGGTTCTGCGTCGCGCGCGAGCCGTGCTGCGAGGGAGTCGTGTACTCGCCGTAATAGCGGCTGGCGAGCACGACCCAGTCGTCGACATCGTCCGTGCCGCCGTCCCAGAGGTAGCGGTTCTCCGCCGTCGGCCGCCCGGTCACGATTACGTGGCTGCCGCCGAAGCAGCCGTGGGCTGCTTTCGCCTGCTGCTGGACGACCTTGAAGCGAGTCGCCCCGGGCTCGTCCATACCCCACAGGTACGGATACGAGTTGAGCCAGCCGTGCTTCTGCCAGAAGCCGTGGATGGAGCGGAGGTAGCCGCACCATTTTTCCGGTTTGAAGGGCGACTGGCCGCCGACGTACGTGCTGGGGCTCCAGCGGTTGTTCGAGACCGGAATCCACATCGAGGAGAACCGGCTTGGCTCCCCTGCCGACGAGACCATCTGCCCCGACTTGTCGAGCCACCACTTGCGGCTGTTCGTATAGCCCTTCCTGGAGTTCGGGTTCCCGTAGCCCCAGTTGTTCGGCGAGAGCCGGTAGGAGGCGAGGAAGTTGAACAGCCCGGGGAGGGACCGGTCGGCGGGGACGCCGTAGAGGGCCATCACCTTCGCGCCGTACGACTGTGGCGAGAAGTTGACTGCCGTGAGGAGGCTGCCGGAAACCTGGTTGGTTGCGGGCAGGGTCACAGGCGAGACGGCCACGGTAAGCGGGACCGTCCTCCGGCTCCCGTCGGCGACGACCACGACCGAGCCGCTGTAAGTGCCCGCCGCGGTGCCGGCCGGCACCGTAACCTGCAGCCACAGCGGTTGGTTCGCCTTCTCGGCCGGGCGCTGCGAGCCGTCCCACGGCAAGAGCGCGTCGGGCACGGGCGTCCCGTTGACCGAGACGTAGTGGGCGAAGAACAGCTTCAGCTGGAGCGGAGAGGCGATCGTGGGCGATGCGATGGCGACGTTCTGCGCGCCGCTGACGAGAATCGTCGAGTCGTCCACTCCTCCAATGGGCATGGCCAGCGATACGGACGTCGCGGCGCGGCCGGGAACGGCTCCGGAGGCGGCAAACGTCGTCCCGGACGGATAGACGCCCACGGTTGCGGCCGTCGAGCGCGCTGCGCTCGACCCCGCGCTGAGCGCGAGGACCACGCCAACGACAAAGACGATCCGCACGCCCCCCGACATCGACAGAACATTCGTACCACTAAAGCCTCAGAACGGAGTAGCGGCGCCGAGATGCTTCTCGTAAGCGCCGCTCGCGACGACCTCGGCCAGCTCGGAGACCGCGCGCCGCACCTCGTCCTCCGTGTTGAAGAAGTGCGGTCCCAGCCGGATCCCGCCCTCCCGACCTGGGCGGAAGTCGCAGATCACGCCGCGTTCACCGAGTTCGTGGTGGCAGGCGGCGTGGTCGGGAGTCGAGACGGTGACCGTGCCGCCTCGGCGCTCGGGGTCGCGCGGCGAGGTGATCGCGAGCCCCGCCTCGTCGCAGAGGTCGATCAGGAACTGCGTCAGTGCGAGCGAGCGCTCGCGGATTCGCGGAACGCCAACCTCCTCGATCACGTCGTAGCCCGCTGTCGCCGCATAGAGCGCGGGAACATTCGGCGTGCCGGTCAGGAAGCGGCGGGCGCCGGACGCGTATTCCAGCTCGGGCTCGAAGGCGAACGGCCGCGCGTGTCCTTGCCAGCCGACCAACGTCGGCTCGAGTTGATCCGCGATGTCGGGCCGCACGTAGAGCCAGCCGGCTCCCGGCCCGCCGCAGAGCCACTTCACGCTGCCGCCGACCGCGAAGTCCACGCCGAGCTCGGTCAGGTCGAACGGCACGACGCCGGCCGACTGGTAGCAGTCGAGCACGACGCACGCGCCGACCTCGCGCGCCCGACCGATGATCGGCTCCACGTCCTGGATCTCGCCGTTCTTGAACAGGACGTGGCTGATCGGGACGAGGAGCGTCCGCTCGTCGATTGCGTCGGCGACTGCGGCGTCATCCTTGGCCGCGACGATCTCGAGGTCCTCCTGAGCCTGGTAGAGGTAGCGAACCGACGGGAAGTTCGCCTCCTCGTAGACGATCCGGTTCCGCTCCTGCGAACGGGAGAAGCACGAGAGGACGATCGCCTCGGCGACCGTCACGTTTTGGTGCATGACGATCGAGCCGGGCGGCGCGCCGAGGATCCGCCCGAGCTGGTCGCCGACCGTGACGGGCATGTCCCACCAGCCTTCCGCCCAGGCCCGGATGCCGCGCTCGCGCCAGACGCGCGCGTACTCGCGGAGGTTGTCCTCGGCGGCCGCGGGCATTGCGGCGAGCGAGTGGTTGATGAGGTACGTGCAGGTGTCGAGGATCGGGAAGCGGTCCCGGTACTCGGCGGGGTCGATCATCGCGAGGCGAGGACAGCGTCCTCGGCTGCGTAGTCGAGCATTCCCTCGAGATACGTACCGTCCCAGTGGCGGCCGTTCTCGAGCTCGCCGACGAGCCACGCGCACGTCTCGCGCACCGCCTCCGGATACGTGGTCACGGGCCGGTAGCCGAGCTCCTGCTCGGCCGCCGCCATGGAGACCAGGAACGGCCGATCCGCTGCCCACGGGTTCTCGTACTCGTCGCCGGGCATAAGGACAGGCTCGAACTCGTGCTCGAGCGCGTCTCCGATCGCGCGGCAGATCTCGAGCGTCGTCGGCGGGTCCGGATCGCCGGCGTTGAGGGCACGGTCCCCCGGCGTGTCCGCCGCGAGACGGATCAGCTCTGCGAGGTTCGCCACCGACGTCGTGTGGAACTGGCTCTCGCCGTTCCAGGCGAGCGCGACCCGGCGGCGCCCGTCCACCGCGCGTTTGACGAAGAAGACCTCGCGCGGCAGCTTCGCGCCGGGCCCGTGGATCGCGCAGGCTCGGAGGAGGGTCGCCGGCAGCGGCCCCGCGAGGAGCGTCTGCTCGAGCTCGGCCTTACGGGTCGAGTAGTTCGCGTCGCCGGGCTCCGCTGTCCGCTGCGTCTCCGGGATCGGAACGGGCATGTGCGGAGTCTCGCCCTCGCCGTCGAGCGCTCTCCCCTCGTCGTCGGCGTAGACCGACGCGCTGGAGATGACGACGAGCGAGCCGACGAGCCCGGCGAGCGCGTTGAGCTGCTCGCCGTGCTCGCGCCCGTAGGCGACGGTGTCGAGGAGGACGTCGGCGCCCGGGCCGATTGCGGCCCGCAGCTGCGCGTCGTCCCCCCGGTCGGCAGCGGCAGCCTCGACCCCGAGCTCGGCGAGCCCGTCGGGGAGCGTTCCGGAGCGCGAGACGGCCATGACCTCCCAGCCGTCGGCGGCCAAGGCGCGCGCAGCGGCGCGGCCGATCATGCCCGTCCCGCCGATCAAGACCGCCCGCGCCACTACCCCCCCTCCTCCTCCGCCACGGGCCTCACCCTATGCCGGGCGGCGAAGAGCGCGACGACTGCGGCGGCGAGCACGATCCCGCCCGCGATCTCGAGCGTGAGGTGGATCCCACGTGCCGCGGAATCCTCCGCGGCCAGGAGCACCCTGGCCACGACCTTTGCGTTCCCCTTCGCAACGGGATAGTCCGAGGGGTTCGTACTGCCGCCCGTGGTCACGATCCGCACCACGATGTCCCGAAACTGGGCGGGGATCCCCAGCTTCACCAGCTTCTCGGTGAGGCCGCTCGTGAGCTGCGCGTTGACGACGGCGCCGAGTACCGCGACGCCGAAGACGCCGCCGAGCTCGCGGCTCGTGTTGACGGTCGAGGCGGCCATGCCCGACTCTTCCGGCCGGACAAGAGTCAACACAGCCGCAGTCATCGTGACGAGCGCTATCCCGAAGCCGAGCCCGGCGATCGCGAGCGGCCACGTCAGCGCCGCGACGGTCGTCGTCGCCGTGAGCTTCCAGTCGACCAGGAAGAGCCCCAATCCAGCGAGGCAGCAACCGAGCACCATCGGCACACGTGGCCCGACGCGCGCGGTCCACCGGCCCGCGATGGGGCCGGCAACGATCATGGCGACCGCGAGCGACGTGAAGACGAGCGCGATCTGGAAGCCGGAGAAGTGCGAGATCAGCTGCAGGTAGAGCGCGGTGAAGAAGAAGACCGAGAAGACGGAGAGGTTCGTTGCAAAGGCGACGACGTTCGCCGCCGCGAAGGTCGGATTGCGCAGAAACTCGAGCTTCAGCACCGGGTCGGGCACGCGCCGCTCGACGAGAACGAACACGACGGAGAGCACCGTTGCGGCGGCGAAGAGGGCCTCGATCCACCACGTCCCGTAGCTCCGGTTCTCGCCCTCGATCACGGCAAAGGTGGCGGCCAGGATCGCGCTCGCGCCCACCGCGAGTCCCGGCACGTCGAGCTTTCGCCCCTCGGGGTCGCTGCTTTCCGTCAGCGTCACCGCGGCGACCGCGAGGGCGACTGCGCCGAAGGCGAGACCGAACCAGAAGATCCAGCGCCAGCCTGCGCCGGAGACGAGCACGCCGCCGAGCACGGGGCCGAGCGAGAGCGCGAGCCCCGAGACCGCCGCCCAGACGCCGAGGGCGACGGCACGTTCCTGGCGGTCGGGGTAGATGTGGCGAATCAGCGAGAGCGTGCCCGGCTCGGAGGCCGCGGCGCCCACACCCATCACGATCCGCCCGGCAATGAGGGTGCTCGTGCTGTCGGCGAGAGCGGCCACGATCGAGCCGGCGCAGAACACGGCGACCCCTGCGAGCATCACCTTCTTCCGACCGAGCAGGTCGCCGAGCGTGCCGCCCGTGAGCATCAGGGCCGCGAACGCGAGCATGTACCCGTCGACGATCCACTGCAGGCCCGTGACGCTGGAGCTGAGCGAGGTCTGGATGTCCGCGAGCGCGACGCTGACGATCGTGTTGTCGAGGAAGGTGAGGAAGAGGATCGCGCAGACGGCCGCAAGCGCCGCCTCGCGGGCGTGACGCTGCCGGAACAGCGCGAGTGAGCTCACGCGGTGGACGTTACGACTTGCAGGCGGACGGTGTGCTGCCCTGAAGCGCGACGAGCTTGCAGAGGCTTGCGCTCCCAACCTTCCAGGTGCCGTTCTCACGCACGGCCGAGCCGGTCTGCTCGGGCAGCGAGGCGCCGGCGAACTCGACGACGAACACGACCTTCGCCTTGTTGGCACCTTGCAGCGTGACCGACGAGACCGTTGCGGTGACGTTCTTGGCGAGTGGGTTCGCCGCGAACGTCTGGATCAGGGACTTGAAATGCGCACCGTTCTCGAGCAGAGCCACGCGATCCGACAGCGACGTCTTGGCCGAGAAGAACTTCGCGTAGGCGCTCTTGATCTGCGCTTCGTCGCTCGGCGTCTTGGGCTTGCTCGATCCGCCACATGCGGCGAGCGCCAGGACCGCGACGAGGACCAATGCGAGCCGTCTCACGCCGAGCAAGCCTAGACCTCCTGCAGCGAGCGCGTGCCCGGCCCGACGTAGCGCGCGGACGGGCGGACGAGAACACCGAGCCGCTTCTGCTCGAGGATGTGCGCCGACCAGCCGGCCGTCCGCGAGCACGCGAACATCGCAGGAGCCAGTTGTGGCGGCACCTCGGCGACGTCGAGGACGACGGCCGACCAGTACTCGACGTTCGTCCACGAGTGACTCTCGTGCTTCCTGGCGATCGCCTCGTGCGCGACCTGCTCCAGCTCCTCGGCCACGTCGACCCGCGGCGAGCCGAGCTCCTTCGCGACGCGCTTGAGAACGCGCGAACGGGGATCCTCTGCACGGTAGACGCGGTGTCCGAACCCCATGATCCGCTCGCCGCGCCCGAGTGCTTCGGCGACCCACTTCTCGGCATCGCCCGACTCCGCGACAGCGTCGAGCATCGGGAGGACCCGCGCCGGTGCACCGCCGTGCAGCGGCCCGGAGAGCGCACCGACGGCCGAGGCGAGAGCAGCGCCCGCATCGGCCCCGGTCGAGGCCACGATGCGCGCCGTGAAGGTCGATGCGTTGAGGCCGTGCTCGGCGGTGCAGATCCAGTAGGTGTCGATCGCCTTGGCCGCGCGTTCGTCCAGCGCGCCGCGCCACTCGAGGACGAACCGCTCGGCAGCCGTGTGCCCCTCCTGCATCGTCTCGGGGGCCACCGGAGGCAGGTCGGCGCCGCGGGCCGACTGCGCGACGATCGAGAGCGCGGCGGCCGAGAGCCGACGGAGATCTTCCTTCGCCTGCTCGTCGTCGATGTCGATGAACTGCCCGAGCTTCCACTCGCCGCTCAGCGCCGCGAGGCTCGACTGCAGGTCGGACATGTAGCCCCCGGTGCGGCGTTCGAGGTCGACGTGCTCGTAGGGCAGGCCCGGCTCGAGCGACTCGTCGACGAGCAGCCCCCAGACCTGCTCGAACGGCACCTTGCCGACGAGATCCTCGATGTTGATGCCGCGGTAACGAAGCTCGCCGCCGTCCTTGTCCGGCTCGGCGATCTGCGTCTCGAAGGCGACGACCCCTGCGAGCCCCGGGCGCGTCTGTGACGCGCGGTCTTCTGGCCGGGCGGCGTCGGCTTCGCCGGCGCCGCTTCCAGCCGCGCTGAACTCGTTGCTGCTCATGCGTGAATCTCCTCCAGCTCGATCTCCTGGCCGACACCGCGTTCCCGCGCCGCCGCGAGCACGAGCGCCGCGGCGGCGAGGTCCTGGACGGCGACGCCGACCGACTTGTAGAGCGTGATCTGCTCGTCCGAGCTGCGCCCGATCGCGGTTCCACCGATGATCTCGCCGAGCTCGACGACTCCGTCGCGACCTCTCGGCTCGAGCTCGGGCGCGCCGGCGGGAAGCGGTGCGAACGCCGAGTCCCGCTGTTCGACGACGACGACGTCCGCGCGTTCGACGATCGCCGGATCGAGCTCGGAGCCGCCGGCCCCATAGCCCACGGAACTGACGTGCGCGCCGGGACTGAGCCAGTCGAAGTGGACGACGGGCTCGGCAGCCGCGGTCGTCGCATGGACGACGTCAGCGCCGCGGACGGCTTCCTCGAACTCACCGCGCCCGGCGACGCGCACCTCGGCGAACTCCCGAGCGCGGGGAAACATCTCCTGCGCGGAGCGCGACTGCACTCCGGTGCCGAGGATCGCGAGCACGCGCGCATCCGGCCGCGCGAGAAGTCGTGCGGCGAGCGCAGCCGCTGCGGCGGTGCGCATCGCCGTGATGTACGTCCCGTCCATGAGCGCCGCCGGTGTGCCCGTTTCCGGTTCGAAGAGCGCGATCAGCGCCTGGTGCGTCGGCCGGTCGCGGTTCTCTGGAAAGAGCGTGACGAGCTTGCAGCCGAGCCCGCTCGAGGGGACGTAGGCGGGCATCGCGCCGAGGATTCCGGCCCCGCCGGCGAATGCGCCGACGCGCGGCACGAGCGACGCCTTTCCCGCGGAGAGCTCCGCGTGCGCGGCGGCGAGCGCATCGAGGAGCGCGTCGAGGTCGAGCAGCTCCTCCACCTCGTGGCGGCTCAGAACCAGCATCTCAGCCCTGACGGTACTCCTACCCGAGCAGGGTGAGCGACCAGTCCGGTCGGTGCTGCGCGTCGAGCGAGAAGAGGAGGATTCGCTGCCACTGTCCGAGACAGAGGGCGCCGTCGGCGAACGGCACCTGCTCCGAGCGCGGGCCGAGCAAGAACGCGAGCAGACGCTCGCGCGAGCCCAGGCTCGAAGGCACCACGCGCTCGAGCAGCGACTCGAGGTCCTCGAAGAAGCCCGTCTCGCGCTCCTGTACCCGCACGAGCGCGAGCTCGCTGGATGCGTGGAGGAACGCGATGCCGTGGGTCACGTCCGCGGCGGCGACCTCGCGCGAGACGTCGTTCGTGATGTCCATAACCGACAGCGACGGGAGGGCCGCGGCGATCGAGTAGGGGACTTCGACACTCGTCATGCCTGTGCGACCTCCTTCGGGAGCCGGAAATGCACGTCTTCCTTCGCGACCTCGATCTCCTCGGGCAACGCGTAACCGGCCTCGGCGAGGCGCGCGGCCGTCGCCCGCACGAGCTCCTCGGGCGTCGACGCACCCGCCGTGAGGCCGATCGTCTCGTGGCCGTCGAGGAGCGCCGGATCGAGCACGCTTTCGCCGTCGACGAGCGTCGCCTCCGCCCCGGCCGCTTGCGCGACCTCGACGAGGCGCTGCGCGTTCGAGCTCGTTTCCGAGCCGATCACCAGCACGAGCGACGCACCCTGCGAGACCATCGCCTTGACCGCGTCCTGCCGGTTCTGCGTGGCATAACAGATGTCGTCCGCGTGCGGCCGGCGGAGCGTGCCGAGGTGATCTTCGAGGGCGTCGACGATCGGAGCGACGTCGTCGAGGGAAAGCGTCGTCTGCGTGATCACCGCGACCGGCTTGTCGGTCGCGAGCTCGCGCGCCTGCTCCGGCGACTCGATCACGACGGTCGAATCAGGCCGCTCGCCGAGCGTCCCGATCACCTCGACGTGGTTCTTGTGCCCGACGAGCGCGACGAGATGGCCGCTGTCGGCGTAGCGCCGAGCCTCGGCATGCACCTTGTTCACGAGCGGGCAGGTCGCGTCGACCACGCGGAGCCCACGCCGCTGCGCGTTCTCCTTGACCGCGGGCGCAACGCCATGCGCGGAGAGGACGCAGATCTCGCCTTCCGGGATCTCACCCTCGTCCTCGACGAAGACGGCGCCCAGCTTCTCGAGCCGGCGCACGACGTGCTCGTTGTGGACGATCTGGTGGCGGACGTAGACCGGCGGGCCGTACTGCTCGAGCAGCCGCTCGACGATCTCGATCGCGCGATCGACCCCGGCGCAGAACGAGCGCGGCGCGGCGAGGAGGACGCGGCCCCTCATGTCGCCACCGCCTCTTCGAGTGCCTTCAACGCGCGCAGCGCCCCGCGGATCGAGCGGATGGCGTCGCCGCGCTGCGTCGCAACCCAGCGCAGCAGCCCGGGCACGTTCGTGCGGCCGTCGGCATGAATCGTCGTGTCGAGCCCCTCGACCACGCTCGAGGCATCGTCGGAGATGGCACGGACGACACCGGCCAGGCGGCCGCTGCGTGCGAGCGTGCCGCTCTCCATGTCCACCGCGTCGGCGCCGGTCGAGGCCCGCAGCTGGTCGCGTTCGGCGGCGTCGTGCACGAGGACGTCACCGCCGAGGAGAACGCCGCTGCGGGCGCCGCGGACGCCGAGGCCCGGGCCCTCCCACAGTGTCGCGCCTCTTTCGTCGACGACCCGCGTCGCGTCGAGCACCTCTCCGACCCGAAGCTCGCCGAGCGAGCCGGCGACGCCGAAGGAGACGAGCTGCCCCTCCGGAACGCCATTCGCAACGCCGAGACCGACGCGCACGGCCTTGAGGCCGGCACGTCGCGCGACCCGCTCCTCCGCGCTCGTCGCGCAGGCGAACGTCAGCCCGTCAGCGTCCATGCAAGGCTCCGCACGGTTTCCTTCAGGCTCCTCGAGGCCTCGTACGCGGCCGACGGCTCGAACCCGCAATGGATGCCGCAGTGCTCGCAGCGCGGGTCGTTCCCTGGGCCGTAGGCCTCCCACTCCATCCCTTCGAGCAGCGCCTCGTACGTCGGGAAGATCCCGTCGGTCAGGAGGTAGCACGGGCCCTTCCAGCCGTACGGGTTGCGCGTGATCGAGCCCCATGGCGCGCACGTGAGCTGGCGACCGCCGGTGAGGAAGTCCTGGTAGATCGGCGAGGCGATCCAGCGGTAGCCGTGCTCCTTGGTCGCGGCACGAATGACCCGGAACTTCTCCTCGTGCTCCTCGCGCGTCATCGTCAGCGCCGGATCGATCTGGGAGTACTGGTAGCCGGGGGCGATCATCATCCCGTCGATCCCGACGTCGTTCGTGAGGTAGCGCATCATCTCGACG
>DASSLB010000072.1:0-2344 GCA_035689945.1 Gaiellaceae bacterium
GATGAAGAAGACCTCAGAGAGGTCGAGCTCGACGTCGAGGTAGTGGTCGCGGAACGAGTGGTTCTGCGCCGGGTCGAGCACCTCGAGCAGAGCGGCGGACGGATCTCCGCGCCAGTCGGCGCCGACCTTGTCCACCTCGTCCAGAAGGATGACCGGGTTCATCGTGCCGGCGTCGCGCAATGCGCGCACGAGCCTCCCCGGCAGCGAGCCGATGTACGTGCGCCGGTGCCCGCGAATCTCCGCCTCGTCGCGGATACCGCCGAGCGACATCCGCACGAACTCGCGGTTGAGCGCGCGCGCGACCGACTCGCCGATCGACGTCTTGCCCGTGCCGGGCGGCCCGATCAAGGTCAGGATCGCGCCTGAGCGCTTGTCGTTCGGAATCCCGCGGTCCTGGCGGAGCTTACGCACCGCGAGGTACTCGACGATCCGGTCCTTGACGTCCTCGAGGCCGGCGTGGTCGGCGTCGAGAACCTCCCTCGCGCCCTGCGGATCGAGGGTTTCGTCGCTTCGCTTCGACCACGGAACGGACACGAGCCAGTCCAGATAGGTGCGGATCATCGACGCCTCGCCGCTCGCATCGCCCATCGTCTCGAGGCGCCGGACCTCGCGCTCGGCCTGCGCCCGCACGTCCTCGGGCATCCCCGCCTCGTCGATCTTCGCCCGGTATTCCTCGACGACTGAGCCTTCGTCCTCGCCGAGCTCCTTGCGGATCGAGTTCATCTGCTGGCGCAGGAACCACTCGCGCTGCTGCTTCTGCGCGCCCTCCTCGACGTCGTCGCGGATGCGCTGACGTACCTGCAGCTCCGCGAGCCGCTCGCGCTGGAGCTCGAGGGAGAGCTTCAACCGCTCGACGACGTCGACCGTCTCGAGCAGCTCGACGCGCTGCGCGAACGTGATGTCCGGCGCGTAGGCGCATGTGTCGGCAAGCGCACCGGCTTCGCTGATCGCGCGCAGGAACTCGCGGACGCGGTCGTCCGCGCCGCGCAGGTCGAGGATCTCCTCGACGACGGCGCGGTACTCGCGCTCGAGCTCGCGCGTCTGGACGGGCGGCGGGTTCTCGTCCGGCCGCTCCTCGACCTCGGCACGGAGCTGGCCGAGCGCGTCGGTGTGGGCGGCGCCGATCACGCCGCGATGAAGGCCTTCGAGCGTGACGGCGCGCACGCCGCCACGCATGCGGACACGGTCGGTGACCTCGGCGACGGTGCCGACGGCTGCGTATTCGCTCTCGTGACGCGGCACGAGCACGACGCGGTCCTCGTCACCGACGTCGACCGTGAGGGTCACGTTCATGCCGGGGAAGACGACGGTGTCCTCGAGCGGGACGAGCAACAGATCGGTCAAGACTGAATCACGCTCCAACTTGTAGTAGGTATCCGGATTGTACCTACTCACCTTGGAGGTCGGCTGCCTCGAGAGCCGCCTCGAGATGCGGGTGCTCGTCGACCCGGACGACCCGCCCGTCCCGCATGTGGACGACGGCAGCCCAGCGACCGAGAAGGTACGAGCGCCGGCTCTGCAGGGGACGCTCGTCGGAGGGATCGATCTCGATCCGCGAGAAGCGCATGCTCACGACGACGCGGTCGGCGAGCCCGATCGCGCGGTCGACGACCACGTGGTATCCCTCCGCGGCCCGTTCGGCGACCACCTCGAGGACGCGGTCGCGGCTGACGACGACCGCGTCCGATTCGCCGGCGGGCACCCACTCCACGTCCGGGTCGAGCATCGCCTCGATCGCGTCGATGTCGCCTGCGACGAACGCGTGGTAGCCCCGGAGCAGGAGCTCGGCGCTTTCCCGACTCGCAGGCTCCTCGCTCACGCCCCGGAGTGTAGGCGGGCACCGGCTCTCGGCTGAGGGCGGCTACAATCGCACCTCCCGCGGGCCCATAGCTCAGCTGGGAGAGCGTCGCGCTGGCAGCGCGAAGGTCGCCGGTTCGAGCCCGGCTGGGTCCATAGGCCGTAACGCCTGCGCTCGTTTCGCGTTTCGACTGCAGGGGGAAATTCCCCCGCACCTCGGACGAAGGAGCGGCATGGCGTCGGAAACGAAGTCGGAGCTCGTCGACGACCTGAGCTCGCAGTCCACGAAGGCTGAGCTCGTTGAGTTGCTGGGCTCGCTGCTGAAGAAGGACGAGATCTCGACGCTGCTCGACGACGAGAGCGAGGGAACGAAGGATGAAATGCTGCACACGCTCAGCTCACGCACGAAGAACGAGATTCAGAAGGTGCTGCGGCGGGTCGGCGGACAGCTCGGCGGACGGCCGCTCGTCGCACTCGCGGGAGTTGCGGATGGCCTTCGCCCACTCGTGCTCGAGCTCGGGCCGGGTGACCTGGAGAACGAGGCCAG